>CAUJFJ010000047.1 GCA_963169675.1 Bacteroidota bacterium | reverse complement strand
ACCCTGTAGAATCAGCTGGTAAAACAGTATCTCTTGCACCTTCCACGAAGGTGAAACCATCGGTAATTTTACGGGTGAAATATTCATCTCCTGCAGTCCAGTGAAGTGCTTTGGAATCAGCAGACCAATGCAAACTCAAACCACCGTCTTTAGCTGCCTGCGAAACAGGAAATGCCTTTGCTCCGGAAGCAAGATCCATTGGCTTTCCACTTGGCGGGAAGGAGGCGATGTATACTTTAAACAATTCCGTAAATGCTACCCATTTTGCATCCGGACTGGGAACAATGGAGGTTGCATATTTAGAGGTAAAATGAGTTCGTAAATCACTTTCATCGAGCTTTACACTCTTCAGTGATTTGCTGTCACCTTCATCTTCAAAAAAGTAAAATGCATCATTCGAAGCAGTGAACATTGGCGAACTACCCGATTTGCGGATGAAACGGGGTGTTCCTCCCGTTGACGACATCACATAAATTCCGGGCTTTACCGAATGAAGGAATCCCTGATGATCATTGCCTTCTTCCTTAACATAAATAATTTGTTTGCCATCAGGAGACCACGAAGGTGTTCTGAAAATTCCTTTATCAGTTGATAATTTCACCGGCTTAGAACCCGCTTTTCCTACTGAAACAGTTTGTATGGCACCCATAGTTTCATCGTTCCAGGAAACATAAACTACCGATTTGCCATCTTTACTAAAAGCAGGCTCAAATTCAAAATCTGTGCTTGTCGTCAAACGGTAAGGCTTGCCATCGGGAAGGTTTTTCGCATAAAGATATCCTGCCGCATTAAAGACTAAAGTCTTTCCATCGGGGGAAGTAACTGCATGGCGAATTGCTTTGGCAGGAAAGGAATCCGGTGCTGCATCGCGGGTAAATCTGATGGCTTCTGTAATACGATGGCTGTTCGAAACAGTGAATGGAATATCGGTTGATTTGCCGGTAGCTATATCGATCCGATTTAATTTACCATTAGCCCAAATAATAATTTCTTTATCATCAGGCATCCAGTTAAAATTCGTGTAAACACCAAAAATAGCCCAGGCTTCCTGCTGATCTTTACTAAGTTTATCGTAAACTGGCCATTCTGCACCGGTTGCCAGATCACGAATATAAAGTACGGTTTGTTCGCGGACTCTGCGTCCAAATGCAAGCAGTTTACCGTTGCGAGATATCTGTGGTCTGAAAGCACCGCCATTACCTCCCGTCACTGTTTCAATTTCACCTTTTTCGGTATCATAACTTTTGATCACATAAATCTGGGAATTGGGATCTTTATTGTATTGGAAATAGCCTCCCGGATACATGTCCTCACTGTAATAAACCAGTTTTCCATCAGGTGAAATAGTTGGTTCACCGAGATCCTGTTGGTCATTTTTTCGTTTGGTTAATTGAATTCCATCACCTCCTGAAATATGATACATCCATAACTCACCGGCGCCTAATGATCGTCCCGATGTAAAATGTTTGCGGGCAATCAGATAATTTCCTGAAGGGTGCCAAATACCATTATTTAATAACCTGAAATCCTCTTTGGTGATTTGCTTCGCATTGTTGCCATCGCGATCCATAACCCAAATATTATCGCCACCACCGGCATCGGATGTAAAACAAATCTGTTTGCCATCGGGGCTGTAGCGGGGCTGGACTTCAAACGCATATCCTGTTCTTATAGCTTTGGCCTTGCCACCGGTAACAGGCATGGTATAAATGTCTCCAAGCATATCGAATACAAGCTCTTTTCCATCCGGACTCACATCCAGATTCATCCAGGTTCCTTCAGAAACATCAAAGTTTACCGATTTGAATTTCCCGGGAGGATAGTTTACATCCCATTTAGGAGCGTCATTTTTCTGGGCGATTGTTAAACCGGAGAAGGTGACTGCTGCTGCAATCAACAAGAGTGTCTTTTTCATACTTGTAATTTGAAGGGCTCAAAGTAAAAAAAAGTTTGCCATCGCCGACATAAAAGGTAACACCCTTTTGATGTGGCTTTGATCAAATATAAAGGTGAAAATCACCTTGTTTCTGAGAAAAGTACAGTTTTAGGTAATAGAATAATCTAGGCTTTACTTCTTTTAGCTTTGATAAATTCAAATAGAATAGGGAGGAGAGACAAGAAAATGATGGTGATAATTACCATACTGAAATTGTCTTTGACGAATGGAATATTTCCAAACATAAATCCTGCACCCAGAAAGAGAATTACCCACAATAAAGCACCAACTACGTTGAAGGTAATAAAACGCTGATACTTCATGGTACCTATGCCTGCTACAAATGGAGCAAATGTTCTGATTATTGGTATAAAACGAGCGTAAATGATCGTTTTTCCGCCATGCTTTTCGTAAAAAGTCTGGGTTTTTTCGAGATGTTCTTTTTTGATAAACCGCATATTCATATTGAATATTTTGGTTCCAAAGGCCTGACCGATGTGGTAATTGACTGTATCACCAAGAATGGCGGCAATGATCAGCAAAATTCCCATCACCAGAATATTGAGTTCGGAACCCGGTAATGCAATCACGGCTCCGGTTGCAAAAAGGAGGGAGTCGCCGGGTAAAAATGGGGTAACCACAAGACCTGTTTCACAAAAAACTATAAGAAATACGATGGCATAAATCCACAATCCGTAATTATTGGTGAGTTCCACCAAATGCACATCAATGTGCAAAATAAAGTCAATGATACTTTTTATAAATTCCATAAAGTCAGTTATATCAGGCTGCTGTAGCGGTTGCTGATGGTAAAACATCAAAACGCCCTAAAAGTTTTAGCATTCTGGTATGAGATTTTATGGCATCCCACATGGTAGTATTTTCATGATAACTGATTCCGAATTCTTTAGCTGTTTGCTTTACAATTGGAGCCAGTTGGGGATAATGAATGTGACAAATATGAGGAAACAAATGGTGCTCCACCTGAAAGTTTAAACCTCCAAAAAACCAGGACGCCAATGGACTTTTCATTGCGAAGTTAGCTGTCGTATTCAATTGGTGGATGGTCCAGTTATTCATGATATCGCCTTTTTCATCGGGAGCAGGAAAAGTAGCTCCTTCAACCACATGGGCTAATTGGAAAACAACAGCAAGTGTTATTCCCTGAATAAAATGCATGCTGACAAATCCTATTGTTGTCATCCACCAGGGTAAATCAATTAATGCAATTGGCAAAACAAGGAACAGAGCAAAGTATACCGCTTTCGAAATAAATAAAATTATATACTCTTTAACAGGATGTTTTTTATTGTCATAGTTACCAAGTTTCTTTCGAAAGAAAGAAGAGAAATCTTTTTTAAAGACCCAGGAGATTGAGGTCAGACAATAAAAGAAGTATGCATACCAATGTTGGAAACGGTGGATCTTTTTAAGTTTGTTTTCAGTCGATAAACGAATAAAGGAAACTGGCTCAAGATCTTCATCATGACCTGGTATATTGGTATAAGTATGATGAATCACATTGTGCATGAGTTTCCACATGTACTTGTTGGTTCCGGCAAGATTAAAGGTATAACCTAAAATCTTGTTGATATATTTATTCTCAGATAAAGAACCATGAACAGCATCATGTGAAATGTTAAAGCCTACAAAAGCTGTGAATAATCCTAACAAAAGCCAACTGCCTAAAGATGCGATGAAATTATCTCCGGAGAGGAAAATTAATAAATAGGATCCTGCAAAGCCCGCCAGAAAAAAGATGACTTTAAAAGTCATCAATGCATTGCCTTTATCAGTTATGTGATTTTGTTTAAAATAATCCTGAATTCTGAGATTGAGGGTTGTAGTAAAGTTAGCGTCCTGGACGTTCCTGAATTTGATTTTTTGGCTCATTAATATAATTGGGTCATGTATAAATCGTCGCAAAGTTAGTCATTACTACTATCCCTTTTGCGATGGGGTACTTGTTTTTTCAACTTTTTATTGTGCAAAAGACTCATTTACAACTATTTCAAAAAATGACTGCCGTCATATTAGAATCAAAAGAAATACCTTAATTTTGATTTTTTGTAATGTGAGAACAATACCTAAACATTTGAATGTCAGTATTTGTTAATATTAATTGTGTAATAAACCAGAATGTCTAATTTCATGAAAACTTATTCCTCTTTTATTCCAGTTCTGATTCTAAGTTTATCCATTGGTTTTCAGTCGTGTAAGGATGATAAGGACGATGATACACCAACTCCACCTGCACAAATAAAATTTCAGGTTCCGGCAGGGTGGCCACAACCGGTTTATGATTTTGCCAACAATGAAGTAACAAACGAGCGTTTTCAGTTAGGAAGAAAATTATTTTACGACCCACTGCTCTCTCGTGATAACACAATTTCCTGTGGTTCGTGCCACATTCAAGCAGGTGCATTTTCTCACATCGATCATAAAGTGAGTCATGGTATCGATGATCTCGATGGCACCAGGAATTCTCCGGCTTTATTTAATCTCGCCTGGAATACCAGTTTCTTTTGGGATGGTGGCGTTAATCATATTGAAGTGCAACCCATAGGCCCCATTGAAAACCCTGTTGAAATGGATGAAACCCTTGGCAATGTGGTTGCGAAACTAAATGCAAGTAGCACTTATAAAAATTTGTTCCTGAATGCTTATGGAAGTGATTCCATTACCTCTCAAATGATGCTACGCGCCATGGCTCAATTTATGGGTGTTATGGTTTCCTCCAACTCAAAATACGATAAATTCATTCGTGGGGAATCAGGGGGCACTTTCGACGCCCAGGAATTAAATGGCCTCGATTTATTCCGTCAAAAATGCGCTTCCTGTCATTCAGAACCCCTGTTCACTGATCATTCTTTCCGTAACAACGGACTCGATTCTGTTTTCATCAATGATCTCGGCAGAGCTCACATAACGCTTGATCCAAACGATGAAGGAAAGTTTAAAGTACCTTCATTACGTAATGTGGAATTGAGTTACCCTTACATGCACGATGGCCGCCTTAAAACACTCGAAAAAGTTCTCGATCATTATGCTTCAGGAGTAAAAAATTCTCCTACTTTAGACCCTTTAGTGAGTGGAAATATTCCACTTACAGTTCAGGAAAAAGCCGATATCATTAAGTTTTTAAAAACACTTAACGATTATACTTTTACCTCTGACCCAAATTATTCTGAGGTCAATTAATTTAGTGCATCGATCACCTTACTACCATAATAGATTTTCGTTGAAGCTGATTTTGTTTATCGCGAAACTGAACTATGTAATTCCCATTAGTAAGTTCTCGTGGTAACCTGATTTCTTTATTAAAGCAGCCCGAAATTTCGCTGATCAGCTTTGATGAAGAATCAAAAATAAGCAATTGTAAGCCCGAGTCATCTGCTGAATTTGTTCCGATTATTAGATAATCCGTTACTGGATTGGGATAGATTTGCACAGGTAATTCAGAAGCAATATCCAACTTTTTTGAAGTAATTTCATATGCTTCCAAACAAGTGTTGGTGATGGTCAATTTTATTGTGCCACCTTCTTCGCCCGGAATAACCAACAGATGACTGGTTCCTTGTCCGTTCAAGATTTCCCAATCTGCAGGCAATTCCCAGTTTAACTCCAAAGCACCTGATGCACCAATAGCTGAAATGGTAATTGGAACATTTGGCTTAATTATTTCCGGAACTTGAATTTCTACAACTGTAAAATCGCGTTTGCATGGTTCGGTAACAGTTACCAAAATGGTATCGGATGTCATACAACCGTGTCCGTTAACAGCTGTCATTATTACACTCCAGGGACCTCCAATGCCTGCTATTGCCGGATCAAATAGATTGCTACCTATTACACCCGCACCCGAAAAGGTTGCCATTCCGGATGCTTCCAAAACTACCGGAGAAGCGTTTTGTGGAATGGTAAAATCAGAGGTGATAAATGATGTTGAAGGAGCTACGAAACGGGTAATTTTAGCTGTGGCCGATGCAGTACATCCATGAACAGATGTATAAGTATAATTGTAGCCTGTTGCAGAACCGGTGTAAGGAACCGGTATATTTAAAATACCACCGGCCGGTGATCCAACCGGGAATAACGAAATTCCTTCACAACCTGAAATATCGGTTGCCGTAACCAACGGCAAAGCATGACGAATTATAGCTACCGGCGCAGACGTAAAATTCAAACCGCAGCGATTTTCAGTTACCGTAAACACTCCCGGTTGATGTACAAAAAATTCACTGGAGCTACCGGTAAAAATGGTATTTCCATTCAGTTTCCAAACGTAATTGGAACCTGGTAACCCGCTTGCCTTTAACAGGATGGAATCTCCCTCACAAAACTCAGGTGTACCTGCTGTATTAATAGTTACAGGATCTGTACCGCTATTGCCTATGCCAACTGCCTTCCAGGCATTCAATACCGCTATATATTCCGGTGAACAACTACCGTACAAATCAATTGTTGCTTTCAAAGTGACATCCCGAAAACTGTAGAATTCGGTGGAAGGTGTAGTATAACCAACCAGACTTTGATACACTATTTTAATTGCCTTCGCAGCCGATATTCCAGTAACCTGATAGGAAGTACCATGATCATTGA
>CAUJFJ010000046.1 GCA_963169675.1 Bacteroidota bacterium | reverse complement strand
GAAAGAGTGGAACAAACTTAAATATAAAGATTTAATCGGTATGATTGCTTTTATGGATGAAAGTGACCTGGTAAAGACGGCTCTGATAGAGTTAAATAAGATAAGGAATATTATGGCACACGATTTAAAAGTGAATCTAGCTAGTATTAAATCTCCCTATATTGATAAATTGTTGTTGCATCACGATAAAGATAATTTACTTTGCGAAAATTTTAGTATTCGAGTCAGTGAATTTACAGTTATAATAATAAATTTAATTTCTTTGAAAAGTGACAAAATAAAGAATTTAATAAATGAGATGAAGCAGCATTATGAAAAAACTCCAGATGGTACCAGAAGAATAAAGTGAAGAGATTGTAAAATGGCAATGGTAGTTGCAGTTTTACCCCTCCCCCCCTAAACCCAAACCAATTTCCCATCCAGGAGTGATTTTTCATTGCCCAGGCGGTAGGCTACCAGGTGTCCTTGTTTGGCTACGCTGTAGTCTAGACAGCAGATGTTGTTGCGGTTTAGTAGTTGGTGTTTGGCAACAGGTTGGTGTCGATTGGTGAGGTGGGAAGTTCTTCGAGTTGAATTACGCTTATGTCTTTGTAGGTGGATCGGGTGGAGAGTTTGGTGGGTATGGTAATTTCTTATGATTATTCAGCAGTGCAAAGGCATTACCATTTTCAGTTATTCGACGAACCATATCAAGAGTTTCTCTTGTGTTTACACCTTTACATTTTTACAAGTTTCCCCTTTTTAATTAATTCGTTATTGTTTCTCACTTCATAAAAATAAATACCACTTCCGAGTGTTTCTGTATTTAAAGAACCAGAATTTACAAATTTATATTTTAATATAATTCGGCAGGAAATGTCATAAATCATAATTTCGCAATCCTCATTTTCGGTACCTATAATATTGACTTTTTCATTGAAAGGATTGGGGTATACTAAAACGGAATTGAAATTACTATCAGGAGTTTCGGAAACAGAAACAGTTTGGAGACAACCACCTACTGCATACAAGCTACTGTTTTGATACGAAAATGTAAAATTAGATAAATTTGTATTTAGTGGATAAGTTGGGATATTGATATTAGTAGCGGCAATTACAGAATTTACCGGTTCACTAACAAAATTACCATCATAACTCACACAATTTGAATTTCCAAGGGAATCGGTTTTTATTATTGTCGTTGCATATTTATTTTGAAGTGTATCACGTGAAAAGCCTAAAATGATAAATCCATTGTCAAATGGTTTAACAGATAATGCTTCTTCTTCAGAATTATTTTTCACCCTATATGTTTTTGACCAAAGTACATTTGCTGATGCATCCATCTTAATCAATAATATTTTTCTAGCGTTATTGATAAGAGAAGAACCGCAAAGCATGAAATTGCCATCGTTCAAGTGTACAATTGAATAGCATGATGATACCCCCAAGTTCCCCAAAGCTTTGGTCCATAATGTATCACCCAGATTATTTATTTTCATAAGAACTACTTTAGTCGGTTGCAAATGGGGCGTTGCGACAGCCATAAATGATGAATCTATTGTTTCTGTTATGCCCCAAACACGCAAAGAAGTGAATTGTGGTGTTTGCCAGGAAACATTTCCAAGGGAATCAACTTTTATCAGTGTTAAGTAAGGATCAAAAAGCAAGCTCCCACCATCTGAAGTAGCAATTCCAGTTACTCCACCTGTCCAATTACTCGGATATTCATTAAAATGAATTATGTTGCCTGAGCTATCAGTTCGCAAAATCATGTGTGATGATGTTTGACTTGGGGCTGTTGAGGAGTTGCTGGTGCCAATTATTAATATATCTCCATTTGATAATTGTTTGATATAATTTCCTGAACCAGCGAAAGGATATTCTCTAGTCCATAAAGTATTTCCGTTAAAATCAAATTTTATTACAGCAACATTCCCAGCGTGAAGTGGATTAATTGTAATTCCTGTCACCATATAACCATTATCTGCATAATTAATGTAGTTCAATCGAAAACTGTCTCTTACTATTGCCTTTTGCCATACAATATTTCCTGCTGGATCCATTTTTAAAACAGTAGCTATTGTTGTATCATATATTGATGATATATCATATCGTTCACACAATACAATCAAACTACTATCAGCAAGTGGCAAGAAGCTACGGGATACATTATCATAACTGAGATTAGGTGCTAAAATAGTTTTTTGAAAAACAGTTTGCGAATAGCTTATTTTAAAAGCAAGAAATAGTATAATAAAACATACATACTTATTCATCGCGAAAAAATAATTTCTCATACAACTACAATTCATAGTCTTTTGTTTTTTTAATTTGTTAAGGAAAATTTCATAAAGCAAAAAGGTAACTCACACACACTGATATGACACATGATCATATAAAAGTATGCCTTTTTAATGTAATATCCAAATTTAACATTCCTAATCAAACATCCTTTCCAGCTTCCCACATTGACCAATATTAGTGGCAAGTGTGGTGTATGGGTAAAAAGATGTGACCGCACAAAGTTGTAAGCGTCGCCCTGAGCGCAGCCGAAGGGTTGTAAGCGCTGCCCTGAGCGCAGCCGATGGGTTGTAAGTTGAAAGTTAAAA
>CAUJFJ010000045.1 GCA_963169675.1 Bacteroidota bacterium | reverse complement strand
AAACATTCGGCAGAACCTTGAAAATTATCTGGATGGCTTTAGTTCAGATGTGCAGGACATCATTAGCAAATTCAAATTGCGTAATCAGTTGGATACGCTTGAAGAAGGCAATATCACTTTTCCATTGATTGAAAAATTCTGTTCTTCTCAAATCAACCTTAGTCCGGTAGCGGTGAAAGATAAGGATGGAAACATTGTGCATGAAGGATTGAGTAATCTGGGAATGGGCTATGTTTTTGAGGAGCTTATTCGCAAGTTCAATGAAGAAAACAACGAAGAAGCTGGTGAACACTTCACACCAAGGGAAATCATTAAGTTGATGACCCATCTCATTTTTGAACCTGTCAAAGACAAAATAAAGGAAGGTACTTATCTCATTTATGACCCTGCTTGTGGTAGTGGTGGTATGCTTACGGAAGCGGAACATTTTGCATTGGAAATAAATCCCAAAGCAACCTACCATTTATACGGTCAGGAAGTGAACCCTGAAACATTTGCAATCTGCAAAGCAGATATGCTCATTAAAGAGGAAGACCCTGAGAAAATAGCTTTTGGTTCTACACTGTCAAATGATGGCTTCCCCAAGCTAAAGTTTGACTTTATGCTTTCCAATCCGCCCTATGGTAAAACATGGAAGGTTGACCAGGACAGCATTGTTGATTCAAAAACAAAAGAGATTCTTGACAGTCGCTTTAGTGTTGGAGTACCAAGAGTAAGTGATGGCCAGTTACTGTTCTTGATGAACATGGTTTCCAAGATGAAAGTCGATAGTGAAATAGGCAGCCGTATTGCTTCTGTTCATAACGGCTCATCATTGTTTACAGGAGAGGCAGGCGGTGGCGAAAGTGAAATAAGAAAGTACATCATAGAAAATGATTTACTCGAAGCAATCATTCAGTTACCCAATGATATGTTTTATAACACAGGCATTGCCACGTATATATGGGTGCTCAGCAATAGAAAAGAAGAAAGACGAAAGGGTAAAGTTCAATTGATTGACGCCTCTGGTATTTACAGTAAAATGCGAAAAGGTTTAGGTAGTAAGTCAAATGAATTGACGGAATCGCATATTCAACAAATTGCAGATGCATTTAAAGATTTTCAACAGAACGAAATCAGCAGAATCTTTGAAAACGATGATTTTGCCTATTGGAGTATTACGGTAGAACGGCCTTTGCGTTTGGCATGGCAGCTAACAGAAGAAAGGCTATTTGCAATGGAGGATACTGATTACTATTTGCCGATACTCAAAGCATTGCAAAAGCAGTTGGGCACTGCTGTTCAAAACGACTTCAATCAACTATTGTCTGCATTAGATACGCAGCTAAAGAAATTGTCATTGAAGTGGAAGCCAAAAGAGAAGAAAACATTTTTAGATGCACTGTCATGGCGTGATGAAGAAGCCCAACCTGTTATCAAAAAGCAGGACAAAGACGAAGTAATTTATGAAGCCGACCCTGAATTACGGGATTACGAGAGTGTTCCGGTAAAGCAAAATGTGCAGGAGTATTTTGAAAAGGAAGTGTGGCCCTTTGTGCCCGATGCATGGATTGACCATTCCAAAACGGTTAAAGGTTATGAAGTATCCTTTACCAAAATTTTCTATCGCTATCAGCCATTGCGAAGTGTGGAGGAAATAAGTAAAGAAATAAAGATACTGGAAGAAGAAACGGATGGCTTACTGAAAAAAATAATTTTGTAATAATGAAAGCACGATGGCGATATTAATACCACATACACCATTTATCACTAAAAGCGAAGGCGAAATAGATTTATTTCCGCTTTTTAAATTACAATTATCCGATGAGTATTATGTGTTCCATTCACTAAGATGGATTAGAGGAGACTATAAATTCGATGGTGAAATAGATTTTGTGATCTTCCATAAGGAGAAAGGTATTTTACTGATTGAAGTTAAGTCCGGTATTATAAAATATGAAAACCGCATTTTGTATCAGGAAAACAGGAATACCGGAGAAAAGAAGGAAATTGATCCTATTGCACAATTAAGACATTCAAAACATAAATTAATAGATTACTTACGACAATATATTCCAAGGGAGGAATTTTGTCAGATAGGTTATATTGTATGGTTCCCTTCTTACCCTATTACAGGTACATTGCCACCTGACATGGAACATAGTATTGTAGGAGATGCAAATTCAATGAAAGATGTAAAATCGTTTATTGATAATGCATATAATTATTACCGCGATGCAGGTTATAATACAACATTGAGTCGAACTACTACTGATAGAATTGTAAAAGCCCTATGCGGTGAATTTTCTATTGCACCGTCATTGCACATAGATTTTCAGGAAAGAGAAAAACAGTTCATAAGGTTAACGAACGAACAGGCAAGAATTTTAGACTTCTTGGATGAACAGGAAGAAGCGGTTATTAGCGGAGTGGCAGGTACGGGAAAAACTGTATTGGCTCTTGAAAAGGCTAAAAGGCTTGCAGCTGATAATGAATATGTATTGTATGTCTGTTTCAATAGATATCTGGCAAAGTACTTACAGGAGAATTTCACAGAACCTTATGTAAGTATTTACACCTTCCATTCGCTGGCAGAGTATTATACACCTAAAGCTTCCTATACAGGTATAGAAGGTTTGGAAACAACTTTCTTAGATAAATTACTCAATACCGAATTTACATGGGAATTTAAACACCTTATTATTGACGAAGGACAGGATTTTGAAGAAGATTGGATAGAAGCCCTTCAGATAAATTGTCCTAACACCAGATACATCTTTTACGATAAAGAACAGAATATATTCAGGCATAATCTTCCGGAATATATAAAAAATGCAGACTGTAAACTGACACTTACGCGCAACTGCCGCAATACAAAGCAGATTGCCAAAACTGCCTTTCGGGCAGTTTCAATTCCTTCCGAAAAGTATGTTACACAGTCTGTAGAAGGGGCGAAACCTTTTCTTGTCGAATTAGTAAATTCAAAAGAAGGGCTTGAATACATAAAGAAGATTATTCACAAACACCTGATGGAAACCAAAGGGAAGATAGAAGATATAGTGGTACTTACGTTGAAAACAGAAGAATCATCAGAGTATGCGAAAGAACTGGCTAAACTCAAATATCCAATTTCAGACTTTATGCAAGCCGGAAACTTAACCTTTACAACAGCCCGTAAGTTTAAAGGGTTGGAAGCGAAAATATTAATAATTACAGATGTAAAAATTGTCTCTTTGGCAGACGATGAATATAAGCACCTTTTTTATGTGGCATCTACCAGGGCAATGCACGAACTGCATATCTTATCGGACAATCCGCTGCAGACAGATTATGAAAAGGCATTGGACGGAATCATGGAAGGACGTAGAAGAGTAAGAAATAAACAAACATTTGAAAAACATTTTCAGGTAAATATTAAAACCGTATAGCTATGTTAAGATCAGTTGTTGCAAACGAAGAAAAAAGTGATTACAAGAAAATCTGGGACAAAGCCCATGTTGAGAAAGTAATTGCATCTTTCAAAGAAAACCTTCCCGAATACCTTGAAGGTCTTTACACAGAAGACGAAGAGGAATTGGAAGGGTTAGCCCAATTGGGTAAAGTAAAGAAAAAGGAACCCACGTTATTGCAAAAAAGAAAAACCATTAAAGAATACCTCGATTTGGGTAGACAGGAATACTGGGAAAAAGAACAACTGAGGTACCATACTTTATTTAATGCTTCCGCAATGGAGGAATATTTGGAAATGGATGCACGAACATTCAAAACCAAAGTGCGCAGCGGTTGCCCTGTCATTCATTATTCTGTACAAAGCCGTTCCGAAAAAATGCAGGAATGGCAAGAACGCTTTGCTGCTGCAGCACCGCAGGATGTGCTCGATACAATAGCAAATATTCTGGATTTGGCTGCCGACTATGTGAAAAGACACCCGGAATCAAAATACGCTAAATTTAACAAATTGAGTCAGTTTCAGGAACTTTATGATGAATGGACAGAAAATAAAGATTACACACTGCCAAGTGTAATTGGAGCCGGTATCAAATCCACTATAGCCTACTACATGTATCCCGCACATTTCGCTAGATGTGTAAAACGCACACTCTATGGCTTTTACTTTCTTACCGGTCAATCTGATTTTGGTTTACCCAGCCGGAACAGCGAATTTATCATGATTGATGATCTAAAGAAATGGAAAGGTGCAAGAGGAAGTGAAATCAATTTTACAATGGAGCAAAATTACTGGTATCCTTATGACCTCTTTATGTATTACTCAAAATTCTTGTATGATGAGTTAAAGGCATTCTGTGATAAGTACGGTGTTGATTTGGAATACAAATACCGATACGTGGATTTATATACGTTCTTAGATATGGTTTGCTCATACCATGAAGACGAAATTCAAACAATGATGGGTGGTGACCAGGAATAAACAGGCAAGATGACGAATCAGGAAATATTACAAAAATACTTTGGCCACAGCAGTTTCCGGGATAAACAGGAAGAAGTGATTGACGCCGTTTTGGAAGGAAAAAATACGATATGTCTAATGCCTACGGGCTTGGGTAAATCTATCATATTTCAGGTGGCGGGCATCCAAATGAATAAAACTGTTTTAGTAATTTCCCCTTTGCTTGCCTTGATGAACCAGCAGGTAGATAAGTTAATAGAACAAGGTATAAAAGCCTTGGCATTAAATAGCACTGCAGGTAGTACGCAAAGGCAATATGCTGAACTTAAAAACTTCTTTAAAAAGCAGGAAGCGGGATTTATCTACTTATCTCCCGAAAAAGTATTCTTAGACGGATTTTTAGAATATGTACTGAATAAACACCATAGTCAAATTGGCTTGGTAGTGATAGATGAGGCACATTGCGTGTCACAATGGGGATACAATTTCAGACCATCCTATAAACTGATTCCATCCTTTTTGAAAAACATATTTGGACCCCATACTACGCCACCATTACTATGTATTACAGCAACATTAGGTAAAAATGATTTACAAGAAATAAAAACAGATTTTAATATTTCAGATGTCAATATAATAACAAGCGATTCTTTAGTGCGCGAGAATATTCAAATTAAGATTGAAGATAAATTCAACGACAATAAAGAGAAAGCGTCAAAGCTCGCGGAAATACTTGCCAGGCATAATGATGAAAAGGCAATCGTGTACACGCACATTAAAAGACGCGATTATGGCACCCGTAAAATGGCGGAGAATTTCCAGACGCAGGGTTTCAATTGTAAACCCTTTGATGCAGATTTGGATAATAAGGTAAAAGATTCGACACTGGAAGAATTTGAAGAAGGGAAAGTAAAGATTGTATTCGCTACAAGTGCTTTCGGTATGGGGATCGATATTCCGGATATTAGAGTAGTGGTGCATTATTTGCTGCCCGAAAGCATAGAACAGTTCTATCAGGAAATCGGGCGTGCTGGCAGAGATGGTAAACCTGCTTA
>CAUJFJ010000044.1 GCA_963169675.1 Bacteroidota bacterium | reverse complement strand
GAATGAGTCTTTTGAAGGCTCATTTATGCTATTAAATTCACCAGACTTCCGTGGGGGGGGGGGATTGGAAGGGGTTTGGTGAATACTAACTATATGTAAAATTAGAAATTTTCTTCAAAGTTGCACATTATAGTCAAGATTTTTTCTATTCCATTAATTGACAAGCGAATAAAGAATTATTACAACTATTTTTCAAATTTGAATTTGGAGGACATGAAAACACCTATTGCTCAGAAGAAAATTCGCCAAAATGTAAAATACTAAATATAAAATTGTGAATGTGTAATGTTCAAAGTAAAACGTCCAACGTAAAATTTTGTTTTGAACATATACAAAACTGAGATGATACAATGACAATAACTCTGCCGAAAATCCCCAATGACCATCAATGACCTAATGACAGCGGCTCTGCCGCCAATGACCTAATGACAGCAGCTCTGCTGCTAATGACTTATCTGATGGGAGAATTGCAAACAAATATGCATCGAAAATTGGACCTTATTGCATATGACCTATGACTTACTTTTTTTGAACGCAGAGTTAGGGAGACGCAGAGAATTTCGCTGACGCGATTAGGAGAGAATTTCTTCAATGACCATAAATGACCTAATGACAGCGGCTTTGCCGCGAATGACTTACTTTTTGAACACAGAGTTAGGGAGACGCAGAGAATTTCGCTGACGCGATTAGGAGAGAATTTCTTCAATGACCATCAATGACCTAATGACAGCGGCTTTGCCGCGAATGACTTACTTCTTGAACGCAGAGTTAGGGAGACGCGGAGAATTTCGCTGACGCGATGAGGAGAGGTATAGATGTGAATTACTTTTGGACCAAAAAATGAGCACACCAGCACCCTTCGGCTGCGCTCAGGGCAATGCATCAGCAAATTAGCACATTAAAAAGCAGTCACACCTTTTTCCTCAGCAATACCAATCACCACGCTTCGGCAACGATCTGGATAAGCAAAAAAAAAGGCCATCTCGTATGAGACAGCCTTTTTTATAAATCGTAAATACGATTAGAAGTAGAAGTTCAGGTTGATTGCACCACCACTGTTGTCAGTGTCGATACCGAAAGAAGAAGATTTTCCAGTTTTAGTAGTTTGAGACTTAACTGAAGTTCCGTCGAAGAACTCAACAGTTTGCTCACCTTCAGCCTGGCTGGTAAGACCAAGTCCCCAACCGAATTCACCACTAACTGACATTTTAGGAGCGAAGAAATACTCAACACCTACGAATGCACGCAGTGTGAAAGAGAATTCGCCACCACTTTTAACTTCAGTAGTTCTTGAACCATCGATGTTTGGCTGTCCTGGGATGCCGGTAGATGGATTTGGGTTTGTAGCAGTGATAGCATTTGCAAATGAGTGCTCAGTTTTTGAAGACTGAAGACCGATTAATGCTTCTCCACCATAGATACCATGCAATCTGTGTTTACCACGAGTTTTTTGAAGTCCACCACCGATGAAAATACTTTTTCCACCAAATTTAACTTCATCAAAACTTTGATCGTTAGGATCAGTAGTTCCGTCATTAGCAGTTGCATAGTTGTCAGTGTTTGAACCGAATCCTAGGCGTAATTTTCCTCTGTAAGCGGTGTTTGCATCTTTAACATACAAACCTGAGATTACAAAAGGACTGGTTTTGAAATCAAATGAAGGTGCAGAATTTGAACCGTTCATAAGGTTACCGAAGTACTCAAGGAATGGAACAGCGTCGATTCCGATTGAATAATCTCCTGGTTCTGGAAGAATTGGCGTTCCTCTCTTAGAATTCATGTCTTGCGCAGAGGCAAAGGTTGTTGCAGACGCAAGGGCAATAACTAACAATGATTTTTTCATAGTGTATAGTTTTGGTTTAATGGCACAAAGTTACGTACGAAATACAATAGCCTCCAAATTAAATCTAAAATTGTTAACACCGTTTTGCACAAAAAACCCTCAAGGCGCTTTATTTTCAAGCATTGGCACGAATTTGAACTTGTCAAAACTCATCATTTCGTACGAATCTGCATCTTTCTTAATAACAGTGGTCATAATTTGCTCATTTTCAGGACCTAAAGGTAAAACCATGATACCTCCAACCACTAATTGCTTCACCAATTCCGGTGGCACAATCCGGGCTCCACAAGTGATTAAAATGCGATCAAAAGGCGCAAAAGAGGGCAATCCCTTAAATCCATCGCCATAAAATAGCTTTACATTGTAGTTTAATTCTTGCAAAAGTGCTACAGCCTTATTATTCAACACTTTATGCCTTTCAATGGAGTAAACCTTGGCTCCCATTTTATAAAGTACACTGGTCTGGTAGCCGGAACCGGTTCCAATTTCAAGGACTTTCATCCCTTTCTCCAATAAAAGCAGTTGTGACTGATATGCAACAGTATAGGGTTGCGAAATGGTTTGTCCGGCTTCAATTGGAAAGGCTTTATCCGCATAAGCAAATTCCAGAAAAGCATTATCCATGAATAAATGGCGGGGTACATCGGCAATAGCCTGAAGCACCAATTCATTATTGATACCTTTTTTCCTTAATTCATCCACCAATCGCCTGCGCATTCCCTGATGCCGGAAAGTATCAACTATCATAATTAAAGTGAGGAGTTTAGCCATATGGCTGATCTTACAGGGTTTTACCTGTTCGGGATTCAACCATCTCTGGAGGCTCAAAAATAATCATTTCAGGAACGTTAAAAAAGGGTTACTTTTGCAAAAATTTCAACATGTTAAAAATCGGTGTATTAGGTGCTGGCCATTTGGGTAAAATCCATATTCGCCTACTTAAGGAGATTTCTTCATTTCAACTGGTAGGCTTTTATGATATCGATGCCGATACCAGAAAAAAGGTGTCCGATGAATTTGATGTTGAAGCTTTTGATGATATGGATGCCTTAATCGACCGTTGTGATGCGGTTGATATTGTAACACCTACATTATCTCACTTCGATTGCGCGGTTAAAGCACTTAAAAAGTCGAAGCATGTTTTTATTGAGAAACCACTTGCCAATTCTGTGGATGAAGCCCGGACTATGATTTCGCTTGCTACTGAAGCCAGTGTAAAAGTCCAGGTGGGCCATGTGGAGCGTTTCAACCCCGCTTTTATTGCCTCGCGTTCCTATATCGGTGCTCCTATGTTTATTGAAACACACCGCCTTGCGCAATTCAATCCGCGAGGTACCGATGTTTCTGTTGTCCTGGATCTGATGATTCATGACATCGACATTATTTTAAGCATTGTTAAATCACCCATTAAAAAGATAAGTACAAGTGGTGTAGCTGTAGTAAGTGATACCCCCGACATTGCCAATGCACGAATTGAATTTGCAAACGGCTGTGTCGCAAACTTAACAGCAAGCAGAATTTCATTGAAGAATATGCGCAAGTCGAGATTCTTTCAGCGCGATGCCTACATCGCTGTAGACTTCCTGAAAAAATCTGCCGAAGTAATTCGATTGAAGAGTGTCGAAGGTGAACCTGATCCGCTTTCTGTACTTATTGAACTTGGACCTGACAAAGGAACTAAGCAGATTTATTTTGAGAATCCTAAAGTGGAAGAATCCAATGCCATAAAATCAGAATTGGAAGCGTTTGCAAAATCAATTATGCAAAACACTACGCCAATTGTAGACATTATGGATGGCTTCCATGCGCTGGATGTTGCCCATCAGATAGTTGAAAAATTAAAACAATCAGCACCTCAAATGGTCTGATGCCATGGTTATGAAAATTTTACAGCGAATCGATTTCAAATCAGCATTATTTCTGATAACCGCTTTTTGCAGTGCGGCCATCCTTACTTCCTGCAATTTCATCAATCCCGATGAGGATGCGCCGGCTTACATTGAAATAGAAAAATTTACCTTCGACCCTACTCCTACTCTTGCTGAGATGGGGCCTTCATCATCGGTTAAAATTAAAGATGCATGGGTTTATATCGACAATGAATTAATAGGTGCATTTGAATTACCGGCTCGTTTTCCGGTATTAAAAAACGGCTCTGCAAAAGTGTTGGTGAGTCCTGGAATATTTTTAAATGGAATTGCCTCTACCCGATCGCCATATCCGTTTTACAATGCAAGCATTCAAACAATTGACCTTCCGGCAAACGGCACCGTAAAATTAAATCCAGTAACAAGTTATTTTGATGCAGCAGAATGTAACTACTGTGAATCATTTGATGGAGCCGGATTCAGCATGACTGCAACTGCACAAAGTGATACGGTTATGTATCAGCTTCCTGCCGGAGATCCAAATATTTTTGAAGGCAATAGTTCTGGAGTAATTTACCTGGACACAGCAAACACCATATTTGAAGTTACTTCAACTTCGGATTATGATTTACCAGGTGCCGGAGCTGCTGTCTACCTGGAGTTCGATTATAAAATCAATCAGTCCATGCAAGCCGGACTATATGTTACTTTACCCGATGGATCAAATCCTCAGGTTCCACTGATCACATTGAATCCTACTGATACCTGGAACAAAATTTATATTCAGTTGGGTTATACCGTTAGTGCTTATGCTGCAGCTACCGGCTTTAAAGTTTATTTTGGCGCATTAAAAAGCGAAGATGTAGCCAATCCGGTTTTTTATCTGGATAATATTAAGGTGGTTTCTTTCTGATGAATAAGCGTTTACAGATATTAAAATATGTTGTCTTTGATTTCCTGGCTGCGTCAGGTGCCTGGGCATTGTTTTATATTTATCGTAAACTGGTTATTGAATCTGCGAATTACGCTTTTAAACCGGAACTACTCGACACCAAATTTTATATTGGAATATTTGTAATTCCAATTTTCTGGATTATGGCTTATGCCTTTACAGGGACCTATTCCGATATCTTCCGTAAATCAAGGCTGAAAGAATTTGGCCAGACTTTATACATTTCTGTTATTGGTGTTTTGATAATTTTCTTTACGCTGCTGCTTGATGATTCTATTATCTCATACAAAAATTATTACAGCACCTTTTTCACATTACTTGGATTGCATTTTATTTTGACTGCTATTGTCCGATTTGTTTTGACGACTATAACAGGAAGAAAAATTAAAACACGTAAAATCGGATTTAACACACTGCTGATTGGAAGCAACCAAAAAGCTTTAAAACTATATAACGAATTAGAAAAAGCTGAACAAAGTCAGGGAAACATTTTTGTTGGATTTATTCATGTAGATCAAAATAACGGTCACTTGCTGAAAGGCATTCTTCCTCACTTAGGCTCAATCAATGACCTGACTCAACTGATTGCCGTTAATAAAATTGAAGAAGTAATTATTGCGATTGAATCTTCCGAACATGAAAATATTGGAAGAATCATCAATATCCTGGAAGACTCTCCAGTAATTGTTAAGATTATACCAGACATGTACGATATTCTTTCAGGCTCTGTTAAAATGAATGGAATATTCGGAGCTCCCCTGATTGAAATCTCCCCCGACTTAATGCCGGTATGGCAACAAACTGCCAAACGATTGATTGATATTATTGTTTCGTTGATTACCTTGATCATCCTGACTCCAGTATTTATAGTTGTGGCTATAATTATTAAAGTCACTTCACCCGGTCCTATATTCTTCATTCAGGAACGCATAGGATTGCATGGTGTACCTTTCAATATTTTCAAATTCAGATCCATGAAAACCGGAGCCGAATCGGGCACTCCCATGTTATCGAGTGAGAACGATAACCGGATTACTCCATTTGGCAAGTTCATGCGAAAAATCCGTCTCGATGAAATTCCTCAGTTTTACAACGTTCTTATTGGCGATATGTCGTTAGTCGGACCTCGTCCCGAACGACAGTTTTTTATTGATCAGATTATGCCAATCGCACCTCATTACCGTCATCTTCACAAAGTAAAACCAGGTATAACGTCGTGGGGACAAGTGAAATTCGGTTATGCTGAGAATGTAGATGAGATGGTAGAACGTTTAAAGTATGATGTGATCTACATCGAGAACATGTCGCTTGCACTTGATTTTAAAATTCTATTCTATACCGTACGAACCATACTTCAACGAAGTGGTAAATAATAACAAACTATGAAAAATATCGCAGTAATTGGATCGGGAACAATGGGCAACGGAATTGCTCATGTATTTGCCCAAAACGGCTTTAAGGTTGCACTCATCGACATCCGCAAAGAAGCGCTTGATAAGGCTATGTTAACCATTGCAGGGAATCTCGATCGCATGGTAACAAAAGGTACCATCACCAATGAAATAAAGGCATCAACATTGAGTAACATTACCACCTTTACCGATATGGCAAGTGGAGTTGCTGATGCCGGCCTTGTAGTAGAAGCTGCAACGGAAAATATTGAAATTAAACTTAATCTGTTCAGGGAACTTGATAAAGTATGTAAACCTGAAACCATTCTTGCTTCCAATACCTCCTCCATTTCAATTACCAAAATTGGTTCTGTTACCGGTCGTGGTGACAAAGTAATTGGAATGCATTTTATGAATCCGGTTCCTGTGATGAAATTGGTTGAAGTAATCAGAGGATACAGCACTTCAGATGAAGTAACCAAAAAAGTTTTGGAGCTATCGTTGCAACTTGGAAAAACTCCAACAGAAGTAAATGATTACCCGGGATTCATAGCCAATCGCATTCTGATGCCTATGATTAATGAAGCAATTTACAGCTTGTATGAAGGTGTTGCAGGTGTTTCTGAAATCGACACCGTTATGCGACTGGGAATGGCTCATCCTATGGGCCCCTTACAATTAGCCGACTTTATTGGATTAGATGTTTGCCTCTCAATTCTTCGTGTTATGCATGATGGTTTTGGCAACCCAAAATATGCTCCTTGCCCTTTATTGGTTAACATGGTTACTGCGGGAATCCTAGGCAAGAAAAGCGGACGTGGATTTTACGATTACTCAACCGGTTCCAAAGAATTGGTTGTAGCATCAAACTTCCAATAAGAATTAAAGATTCAAATGATACAGGGAAGGCTTCGGTCTTCCCTTTTTAATTTACGGGGCAAAATGGCTTCTTACCACCTTTTTTAGCGAACTCACACAAGTTTGCTTTGAAACCAAAAAACAAATCAAATCCGGTTGTATCAAACAATCCTGTGAAAGAACCTAAACGGTCGGTTCCAATCACAAAAAACCGGTACCGGAATGCAACTCCAAGATGCGGAGTTTTGTATTCATACATGACAAAGGGAACAGCCACTTCAAACTTTCGTGTTTCATAGCGTGCAGTAACGGCAGCCTGAGATGCTCTAACAATGGCATACTTGGAAAGTGGCACAGCCTGAATGACGGATGCATTTAAATAAACTTTAGGAACAACTGCATAATCGAATTGAATGCTGAATGCGGTTGGAAGAAAAATATTGAATTTGTTTTTCACTCTCGACTTTCCGGGATCATTTAAAAACTGGTTGCTGATTGCGATATCCTGCTCTGTAATAGAGTTGAAATTTAAAGTATCAATACCGGGCCAAACAGTTGAAGCATCATCAAATTTGAAAACAGATGCTTCCTTACCAAAGTGAACCATTCCAATGTCAATTAATGATACAACTAATCGATATTTATACTTTTTATATTTCTCGGCAGTTTCATTGCAATCGTTTGCTCCATGAACTCTGCCCTTGTAATAAGTAATTCCCAAATCGAGTCCCGCGCCATAACCACGAATTTTAAATGGCTTTTTAAATGCAGGATCACCGCCATAAAGTGCGTGGCCATATTCTGCATTCACATTGTTCACTATTAGTGTATCGGAAGAAGGAACCTCATAATCGAAATTCTCGAAATTTGCATATACCGCGTCGAATCCTGCAATCAGTTTTAAGGTTACGGCTGCTGCCAGATCTCCTTTATCACGCCGATCGAATAACTTTTTGCCGAAAGTACCGCCTAATACTCCCCAAAACATGCCGGCAGCACGCATGGGTTCAGCTAAATAAATTTCATCATGTTGGGGAATATAATCGAATCCCTCCTTCATGAATTTTGCCAGGTGAGTAGGCACATTAATGGCACTCAGATTACTTCTCAAGGCGGTATGAAATCCCCAGGAAAAACGTTCCCGGTTTTGAATCATTGATGGTCCCCGGAGGAAGACATTGCCAAAGGCACGCTTCTTTTTACCATCATAATAATCGAGAATATTATCTTCCGGGATGCTTTCACCACGAAGACTTTTAGCAAACAGAGAGGTTCTTTTCTTCAGATAGACATAATCATTATCGATAAAAAAATCGGCTGAAATAAAGTTAAACTCCTGAATATAAGGACTTCCAATAAAAAGCGACGGATTTAACGCCATCCCCATATTACCC
>CAUJFJ010000043.1 GCA_963169675.1 Bacteroidota bacterium | reverse complement strand
CCATGTATCCTGATGTACTTCGGGAACATATTCAAAAATGTAAAAAAGCAACCAATAAACCTTTTGCTGTCAATGTGCCGCTTCTTTATCCTGACATCGATTTGCTTATGCAGATCATAGTTGAGGAGGGGGTGAAAATTGTTTTTACCTCAGCGGGTAATCCGGCTACATGGACAAGCATGTTAAAACAAAAAGGAATTACTGTTGTTCATGTAATAGCGAATTCGAAGTTTGCAAAAAAAGCTGCTGATGCCGGTGTTGATGCCATTGTTGCAGAAGGTTTTGAAGCCGGCGGACATAATGGAAGAGAAGAAACTACCACCTTGTGTCTGATTCCGCTGATCAAACAAGCTGTTACTATTCCTGTTATTGCAGCAGGCGGTATTGGTTCCGGTAAAGCTATGCTTGCTGCAATGGCGCTTGGCGCGGATGGTGTACAAATTGGAACCAGGTTTGTATTATCGGAAGAATCTTCAGCACATATTAATTTTAAACAAAAATTACTTCAGACAAAAGAAGGTGATACCATCCTTACACTGAAAAATCTGACTCCTGTAAGAATGATAAAAAATGAATTCTACAAGCAGATTGAAGAGGCTGAAACACGTTGTGCAGATACCGAAGAACTGAAAACAATTCTTGGTCGTGCACGAGCTAAAAAAGGTATGTTTGAAGGAGATCTCACTGAAGGAGAATTGGAAATCGGACAGGTAGTCAGTACCATTCAATCTGTAAAACCGGCTGCTGAAATTGTGCAGGAAATATGGAATGAATTTCTCATCACTAAAAAAGAAATAAGCGATTTATAAATAAGTTATGCTACAATACGAAAAATTTACACTTTCCAATGGCCTTCGGGTAATTGTAAATACAGATACCTCCACTCCACTCGTTGCCATGAATATTTTGTACGAAGTTGGCGCACGCGATGAAACTCCCGACAAAACAGGATTTGCACATTTATTTGAGCATCTGATGTTTGGTGGCTCAGTTAATATTCCCAATTATGACGAACCACTGCAAATGGCAGGTGGTGAAAATAATGCATTCACGAATAATGATTTCACGAATTACTATCTGACAATTCCGGTTCAGAATCTCGAAACTGCTTTCTGGTTGGAATCCGACAGAATGTTGAGTCTCGCATTTTCCGAGAAAAGTCTCGATGTACAACGCCACGTGGTTGTGGAAGAATTCAGACAACGGTATTTGAATCAACCTTACGGAGATGCCTGGCTGCTACTTCGTCCCCTGGCATATAAAACTCATCCGTATCAATGGGCAACCATTGGTAAAGAGGTTTCTCATATTGAAAATGCTTCTCTTGAAGATGTGAAAAGTTTTTTCCATAAGTATTACCATCCCGGAAATGCTATCCTAACCTTGTCGGGAAATATTACCATTGAAACAGCAAAAACACTTACAGAAAAATGGTTTGGACCAATTCCTGCAGGCAATAAAATTATTCGAAATATCCCTCAGGAACCAAAACAATCCGGCAAACGAATTGCCGATGAAACCCGAGAAGTTCCGTATGACAGTTTATACAAATGCTGGCATTGCGGCAAACGTGGTGATTCCGATTTTTATGCTACCGACCTCATTACAGATGTGCTTTCATCCGGTAAATCTTCACGTCTCTATAACAGGCTGGTGAAGGATCAAAAAATATTTACTACAATCAATGCATATACATTGGGGGATATTGATCCGAGTCTGATTGTTGCTGAAGGAAAACCTGCTGCAGGGGTATCGCTGGAACAGGCTGAAGAAGCACTTACTTTGGAAATAAATAATCTGGTGCACCATGCAGTAGATGAACGGGAACTAAATAAGGTAAAACAAAAAGTTGAATCGGGACTTGTGTTCGGAGAAATGAATCATGGCAACAGGGCATTAAATCTTGCCTATTATGAAATGCTTGGTGATGTGAACCTAACCAATAAGCAGGTAGATTTATACCGGGCTGTTACAGCAGAAGATATTCAAAAAACTGCTGCAGGTATTTTTACAGAATCAAATAGCAATGTATTATTTTATCGTTCAAAAAAATAACTATGTCAATTTCAAGAATTACCCCTCCTGAATTAAAAATTCCTGAGTCTGTTGCTGTTCTAAAAGCTGAAAAAATTTCCGTTTCTAACGGTCTAAGCCTATATGTAATTAATTCAGGTAACGAAGATGTGGTTAAACTGGAAATTATTTTTCCTGCTGGCTGTTCTGATCAAATGAGTTACGCTCTTTCGAGTACTTGTCACCAATTAATTGATGCCGGTACATCAAGGATGAATGCACAAACTATTGCAGAAGAATTTGACTATTACGGAGCTTATCTTCAAACCGAACCGGGCGCCGATTTTAAGAGCATCAGTCTTTTTTCTCTTTCCAGATTTTTCCCATCAACACTCACTTTGCTGAAGGAAGTAATGGACGATGCGATATTCCCTGAGAGTGAAATTACCACATGGAAATCGAGAAATATTCAGTCATTGCATGTGAACAGAGAAAAAGTAAGCTGGCTTGCAAAGAATCACTTTAATGCTTCTGTTTTTGGAAATGATCATCCCTATGGTTTTATCCCCGATGAAAAATTTATTGATGCCGTTACACAGGAAAAATTGCAGGAATTTCATAAAACAACATACGGTTTAGAAAATGCAATTTTTATTTTATCAGGAAAAATAACGGAACATGAAATCAATGCTGTGACCACTAGTTTTGGCAGCATTAAAATGACTTCCGACAAACAAGTTAAACTCCCTGTTCCGGCTCATTCAAAGCCAGAAAAATTGCACATCCCAAAAAAAGATTCCATTCAATCGGGATTGCGAATTGGTAAGCAAATGTTGCCTAAAAGTCACCCCGATTTTCTAAAGCTTTCCGTAGTTAACACCTTCCTGGGTGGATATTTCGGATCGCGATTGATGTCGAATATTCGCGAAGATAAAGGATACACCTACGGTATTGGTTCCGGACTGGTTCCCTACCCAGGTACCGGATCATTTTTTATATCCACCGAGGTCGGAAATGATGTCAGGACTGATGCTATTAAAGAAATTTATGTAGAATTATATCGACTTATCAATGAACCCATTCCACAAGCCGAACTTGATCTGGTCAAAAATTACCTGGTAGGCTCCTTTCAACGAAGTCTGGATGGACCTTTTTCACTAGCCGACAGATTTAAAGGATTGATTTTACACAACTTAGACTACACTTATTTCGATCAATATCTGGAAACTTTAGCCACCATTAAACCGGAAGATATAGCTGAAATGGCTGCTAAACACCTCCATCCCGATAGTATGACCGAAATAATTGCTGGATAGCTTCCGCAAGTTATCCACAGCTGTTCATAATTTTTTGTCTTATTAATTGATTTTCAACAGCTTCCATTTCAGACAGTTGTAGACTTTCAATGCAACTGAATGCCTTTCTTCGGCGTCTTTACTGTAGAATTCGGTTTAGTTTGTTAAAACTGAACTGAAAATCACTATATTTGTTTGTTAAAATAGACCCCTAAAAGCCTAATAATTACTAACCTGAACAAAATCTTAATCCTTTGAAAAGAATCATACTGTTTCTCTTAATGTTAACCGCGACGCTCAGCAATCCCGGTGAACTGTATGCATCCCATGGAATGGGTGGTGAAATTACCTGGACTTGCCTCGGAAGTGGTCAGTTTAAATTCCGTTTGAAATTTTATCGGGATTGCAATGGTATTACACCCAGTAATACTGTCACCATGAATACTACCCATCCTATTGGTAGTTTCGTGTGTAATCTGGTTGCGCAAAACGATATCAGTCCAAATGGATTGCAATCAAATGGAGTTTCTGCCTGCCCTAATTGTCCGGATGGAGGAAGCCCGGCTATTCCTGGTCTCGTTGAGGAATATATCTACGAATCAGCAGCCATAACCTTAGCTGGAGTTCCACCGGCAGCAGGATGGAGATTTTGGTGGGGTGAATGTTGCCGAAGTGGTGCATTAACCAATGTTACAGGTGCCGGAAGTTTAGGATTTGCAAACAGAGCGATCATGTATCCATACAACGCTCAGAATACCAATATTTGTTACGATTCATCACCATTTTTTGCTGAGAAACCTTCAACGATCATTTGTACAGGATATCCTTTCAAATACAATCCAAATGCGGTCGATCCTGAATTGGATTCTTTGGTTTATAGCTGGGCAAATCTGGTTGATGATGATGGACAAACCGTTATTCCATTTGCTCCCGGTTATAGTTTAAACAGTCAATTGCCTTCTGCTACCCAGAATCCTTCTAACGTTGGCGCTACTATCAATCCAAGTACAGGAGAAATAACTTATACTTCTTTCACCGGAGGATATTTTGCAACTGTAGTAAAAGTTACTGCATACAAATGTCAACAAAAAGTTGCGGAAATCTTCCGCGAAATTGACGTAGTATTGAATAACAGCTGTCCGCCAATTGGAGGTGTACAAAACTTACCACCCATTGTAACAGCTCCGTTTTTTGATCCTGTTACCGGACTTCAAACAGCTTATACCGATACCGTTTATGCCGGAGATACTGTTAACTTCTTTCTTTCGGCCAACGACTTCAACTTTTTTAATAACGGAGGATCTCAAACTATTACCATTGAAGCATCAGGAAGTGAGTTCGGAACGAATTTTACCAATCCGAATGCAGGTTGTGTTATTCCCCCATGTGCCACGCTTTCTCAGACTACACCATTCTCATTCCCTGTTTTCGGGGGAGTTGGATTTAACTGGAGAACAACCTGTGATCACGTTGCCGGTTTGAACCTGAATTGTACGAGTATATCGAACGTTTACAATTTTATCATTAAGGCAACCGACAATTATTGTCCGGCCAATGCTTCGAATGTCAGTACCATTTCCATCCTGGTATTACCACCACCAAAACTAAAAGCACCTGTGCTGAGGTGTGCCTCTGTGAATACCAACGGAAGTGTTACCTTATCATGGACGAAATCTACGCCACGTGATTCACAAAACACATTCCATTCCTACGACATTTATGCATCACTGAATGCAGGTGGACCATTCCAGATCGTGGATAGTGTGAAGACTCCATTTAACAATGCTGCCAGTTACACTTACACACAATCGGCTCCTTCACTAACCGGAATGTTTGGCGTTACTGCTCAACAACAATCCATTTACTATTACATCCGCACTCGTTCAGGTTGTAGTGGTGACAGCGTTAGTGTTCCATCCGACACACTACGCACTATTTATCTCAATGCTACTGTCGGCGGTCAAAATCAAACCATACTTACCTGGAATGCCCTTCGTGTTCCATTATTGAGTTCACACAATACGAAATATAAAATTTATAAAAATTTCCCAATTGGTACGTGGACTCTCATAGACTCAACAGCTCTGTTGACTTACACCGATACTACCACCAAGCAACTTTGTAATGATTCTGTCGCCTATCGTATTGAATTACCCGACAGCTCCGGTTGTGTCTCGGTCTCCTCACTCGATGGAGTGCTCATAGCCAATGCAAACCCTGTCGCTACCATCTTACCTGCAAATCCTAAGTTTTGTGTTGGTGGTAACGTAACCCTCACAGCAAATGTCGGTTTGGGTTATTTGTGGAACACGGGTGCAGTAACACAATCAATTAATGCTTCAGCAACAGGAACATATACCGTAACAGTCACGCAGGCAGGAGGCTGTACCGCGGTCGGGTCCACCACCGTCACGGCCAATCCGTTGCCCACACCTGTGCTGGCCGGAAACCCAAGTGCATGCGCCGGCGATTCGGTACTGATTTCATGTAATGTTGGTTATAACAATTACCTTTGGAATACTGGTGCTGCTACCTCATCCATTTATGCTCCTACAACAGGCACATACACTGTTACTGTTACCGATGCAAATGGCTGTACTAAAAACGTTTCAAAAGCCATAACTATTCTCGCTCGGCCGGTTCCAAATATCACCGGAGTTGCAACAATTTGTCAGGGTAATACCACAACTTTAAATGCCGGAGGTGGATATACAAATTATCTTTGGTCGAATGGTTTAGGAACACAAACTATTACCACAGGAACCGCAAACATCTATACCGTAACCGTTACAGCTGCAAACGGATGTACAGCTAAGGATACACTTCAGGTTACAGTCAATCCATTGCCAAATCCTGTAATTCTTGGAGACAATTCAATCTGCCAGGGAACTACTACCACATTTGACGCAGGTGCAGGATTTAATAATTATGCATGGTCTAATGGTGCAATCACCCAAACAATTACAACCGGAAATGCAAACACATACACTGTAACAGTTACTAACGGTTTTGGATGTACGAAATCTACCAATGTAACACTCACGGTAAATCCACTTCCAGCCCCGGTAATTGCAGGTACAAACGTTATTTGTCAGGGACAGAATACAACATTCGATGCAGGTGCCGGATATTCAGGCTACTTGTGGAGCAATGGTGCAGTAACTCAAACAACTTCATTAAACACTGCCGGAACTTACACAGTTACTGTTACTGATGCCAATGGTTGTTCGAAATCAACAACACGTAACTTGACTGTTAATGCTAATCCTTCACCGAACATTACAGGAACAACCAACTTCTGTCAGGGTCTCAATTACAACCTGAGCGCCGGCGTTGGTTATGCCAATTATTTATGGAATACCGGAGCAGGAACACAATTACTTAATGTTTCTACAAGCGGAACTTATACCGTTACCGTAACAGCCGGCAATGGTTGTACAGCATCAACAAGTACCGTTGTAACTGTTAATCCCTTGCCTACTCCGAATATTACCGGAACTCCTTCTTTCTGCTTTGGAACAAATACGACCCTGAATGCAGGTGCGGGCTATGTAAGTTATCTCTGGTCGAATGGTGCTGTTACTGCTACAAATACAGTAAACGCTCCTAATACCTATACTGTAACGGTAACCGATGCAAACGGATGTTCAAATACAGACTCGCAAGTTGTTACTGTTAATCCATTACCTACTCCATCAATCACCGGAACAAATGTTGTTTGTCAGGGACAAAATACTTCGTTTGATGCAGGCGCAGGGTATAGCGGTTACTTATGGAGTACTGGAGCATTAACACAAACAGTGAATGTTGGTACTGCCGGTACTTATACAGTTACCGTTACTGATGCCAATGGTTGTTCAAAAAGTACTACCAGAAACCTGACAGTGAATCCAAATCCTACTCCCGCTATTTCAGGTAATCAGGTGGTATGTTCAGGATTCTCGTCTACATTCAATGCAGGCCCGGGTTACACAGGTTATCTGTGGTCGACCGGAGCAATTACACAAACTATAAGTGTAAATGCAAATGGACCTTATACCGTTACTGTAACAGCAGCAAATGGTTGCACTGCTTCTACTTCTTATGCACTTACGGTTAATCCTCTCCCTACTCCAACTATTACTGGCGATGTTGATTTCTGCGCCGGATTAAATACAACGCTGAACGCAGGCAACGGATATACCAATTATTTATGGTCTACAGGCGCCGTTAGTCAAACTATAAATTTATCAACTGCCACCACTGTTACAGTTACTGTAACTGATGTTAATGGTTGTGTGAATAATACCAGTGCAACTACTATCATTAATCCGAATCCTGTTCCTTCAATCACAGGTACACTTACTACTTGCCAGGGTTCTAGTACTTCATTGAGTGCAGGTGCCGGTTATAGTCAGTATTTGTGGTCGACTGGTGCCGTTACTCAAAACATCAATGTTGGAGTAGCCGGACCGGTTTCTGTAACTGTTACTGATGCGAATGGATGTATTGGTTCTGATAACACCAGTGTTACTGTGTTTGCTTTACCTACTGCATCTTTAAGTGGTGTTGATACCATTTGTTTTGGTCAGTCAGCTACAATTGTTGCTGGCTTTGGTGGTCCCGGTCCATTCACTTACAGTTATACGGATGGTACAAATAACTTCGGTCCGTTTACTACCGGAGCAGCCGGTGTGAACCTTACCGTCAACCCAACGGCTACAGCTACCTACACTTTGATTTCGGTTTCCAATAATAATTGTACTGGAACAATTAGTGGTCAGGCAAACATCAATGTAACTCCTCTTCCAACTGCTGTCATGAGCGGTACTACCGCAATTTGTGATGGTAACAGTACAAACCTCAGCATTAACTTCACCGGAGTTGCTCCTTATGTTTATAGCTATTCAGATGGCACCAACACATTCGGACCATTTACAACTACAAATGATCCGCAGATTGTAAATGTGACACCAACTGCAACAACTACATACAACCTTACAGCTACACTTACAGGAGCCGGTTGTTTGGGAAATACGAATGCAGCAACTGCAACAGTTACCGTAAATGATTTACCTACTGCTTCCATATCTGGAAACAATACTATTTGCAGTGGAACAACTACTCCTCTCACATTAAATTTTGTGGGCACCGGACCATATACTTATTCCTACTCTAATGGAACTACAACATTTGGTCCTTTCACTACGAATAATAATCCTGCTACGGTTACTGTAGGTCCAGCTGTATCAACAACCTTTAATCTGGTAACTATCAGTGATGCCAATTGCGCAGGCTCAGTTGCAGGTTCAGCTGCAATTACGGTGAATCCTTTACCAACTGCATCCTTAACAGGAACTGCTTCCATCTGCGACGGCTTGAATACGGATCTCTCCATTCTATTCACCGGTACTGGTCCATTCACCTACAGCTATAATGATGGTCCGAACGTTTTTGGTCCATTCACAACTAATCAAAATCCTGTTTTGGTGAATGTTGCTCCATTAGCAACAACTACTTACGGAATAACTACAGTAAGTGATGCTAATTGTGCAGGTTCTGGTGCAGGTGCTGCAGTTGTAACTGTGATTCCTCTGCCTACAGCAGCAATATCAGGTACGACTGAAATTTGCCGCGGAACAAGTACTAACCTTACACTCAATTTCACAGGTGTAGCTCCGTTTGAATACAAATACACTGATGGCAGCACTATTATTGGTCCGTTTACTACCATGAACTCAAGCGCAATAATCAGTGTAACACCAAACACATCTACCACTTATAATATGGCTACCATTACAGGTGCCGGTTGCCCGGGTTCAATTTCCGGTGTTGCCGATATCACTGTAAATGCAATTCCTCAAGCTGCTTTAGCATTGAGTGGTGATCCTGTTATTTGTAATGGAGAAACATCTGAATTCCAGATTAATTTCACCGGAACGGCTCCTTACACTTATTCATACTCTAATGGTTCATCGATATTCGGACCGGTTACAACTTCCAACAACCCTGAAATCATCAGTGTAACTCCTGGTAATACTACTACCTATTCCTTGACAACTATTTCTGATGATAACTGTCCCGGACTTACTTCCGGTACCGCCCAGGTTGTTGTAAATGCATTGCCAACTGCTACAGTAATTGGAAATCCTTCCATCTGTAATGGTTCATCCACTGCATTTAATATAGGATTCACCGGAACAGGTCCTTACACTTATACCTATAGCAATGGTACCAGTACACTCGGGCCTTTCACCACTACTAATAATCCTGAAATTATTACTGTTAACCCAACTTTATCTACATCGTATAATGTCGTAACAGTTAGTGATGCCAATTGTATTGGTAGCGCTTCAGGAGTAGCAAACGTAACTGTGAATCAAATTCCTTCTGCTACTATCTCCGGAACCAATGCTATCTGCATAGGAAACAACACTCCACTTACAATTTCATTTAATGGTGTTGCTCCATTCAGTTACACCTATTCAAATGGTGTTACGAATATTGGTCCGGTTAGTACTGCAAACACAACAGCAACAATTCCTGTTTCCCCCGGTACTTCCACTACTTATTCATTGGTTTCAATCAATGATGCCTTCTGTCCGGGAACAATTTCAGGTTCTGCTGCCATCACGGTGAATCCTTTACCGCAGCCAGTTATTGTTGGTGATTTTGAAATTTGCGATGGTGAATCTTCAACACTTAGTGTAACACCTGCAGGCTTCAATGCTTATACGTGGTCGGATGGTTCTGCTAATCCTACTGTGGTATCAACTACACCGGGCATATTTACCGTTCAGGTGACTGATGTTAATGGTTGTGTTGGTGCTTCTCCTGCAATTAATTTTATTGTCAATCAAACACCGGTTATCAGCTTTACAAATGATACCAGTTTAACGTGTGAGATTCCGGAAATTAATTTCACGAATACTTCTTCTTATCCTGCAGGTTCAACATTTGACTGGAACTTTGGCGATAACACTTCATCAGTTACTGAAAACCCAAGTCACATTTATGGTGTTCCTGGCAATTATCCAATCACGCTCACCATTACTACCACTGCAGGATGTACAGCAACACTAACACAGCCTGTGGATATTACATTCTTCCCACTTCCGGAAGCTAAGTTTATTCCTGACCCATATGTTACGAATGTGTTCAACAGCAAAATCAATTTTATTGATCAATCACAAAATGCTGTTTCCTGGTTGTGGGATTTCAATGATGGCGCTCAGTCGGTTAGTCAAACTCCTGCACATTATTTCAATGAAGTTGGTGAGTATAACGTTAAGCTCATTATTACCAACATTGCAGGATGTTTGGATGAATATGTACAACAGGTAATCGTGAATCCATTCTACATTCCGAATGCGTTTACGCCAAATGAAGATGGTATCAATGATTACTTCTTTGATGCCGGTTATGTACTCGACGTAAACTCTTATTCTATGTCGATCTTTAATCGCTGGGGTCAACGGGTGTTCCTTGGTACCGATTACACCAAATTCTGGAATGGTTATACAGAGTCTGGCGACAAAGCTCCTGATGGAGTTTATGTTTACTCGATCAATGTTGTAACCAAAGGCGGCAAAGAGCACACCTTTACAGGAACTGTAACATTGTTACGTTAATAATTATCCCAATATTGACCGGAAAGGCTTCCCAAAAGGAAGCCTTTCTGCTTTAAAGTACCTCTGCTAAATATGCAGTCAACCTCTTATAAATCATTATCATAGACAAAGAAGCAGGAATTTACCGGATACCCGCTTTTACCGTAACAGTTCATAACCAATTTATTGCTAATTTCGCATCCAACATAAAGGAGAATAATCTTATCCATTATTCGTTATAACATTGCTATTTATATGTGCCCCCTCACCTGCCTTTCTGTTCCTTATTTGGCTGCCCGGAATTTGGTTATGCTTTTCCTTTTAGCATTTGTAATAAATATTTCTGAAACGTCCGCACAGATTACACCTCCTGAAATCAGATGCATTACAGTTGAAAGCACCGGTGAAATTACTTTACACTGGCTTGCTCCTGCCGATACCGGAACTTCGTTTGGAGGTTACCACTTTTTCATGAGTAACCAGTTGAGTGGTCCTTATGTTCCAATTGACAGTGTTTTCAGCTTTCCAACTTTAACAACAACCATTTCAGGCGTTAATGCTAATACAACAAGTTTATACTTCTTCATAAAAACAAGAGAAGGATGTTGCTCGCAATATTCTCTTGCCTCCGATACACTTCGTTCCATTCGCATGATTGTTACCGCACTTTCAAATGAAGTTGTTCGACTGAATTGGAACCGAATTCACAATCCACCATTGCCTTCTACCGGTTCTGCATATACGCTGTACAAAGAATTGTCGAATGGCATTTTTTCACCTTTCAAAACCTTAATAGATACTACCACAATCGATACGAATATTTTTTGTAATCAATACATCAATTACCGGGTCACACAAAGTGATTTATCGGGATGCTCATCCGGCTCTTCTGTGGATGGCGAACTATTTCGTGATGTAAAAGGTCCCGCCGCAACGCTCATTGATACGGTAAGTATTGATCCGCTGAGCGGACTGGCAACTATTTCTTGGCTGGCCGATTCAAGTGCCGATACTCAGGGATATGTAATCTATCAATACAATGGAACATCTTACGATTCTATCGGGTCTGTTACAGGCATTAATTCATTGCAGTTTACTTACACTTCATCTCTGGCTTCTAATCTGGTAGAGACCTTCAGTGTGGCAGCATATGATAGTTGCCGGAATCTTGGATCACTTGCAGTGAATCACAATACCATGCTGCTCGATCTTTCATTTGATAAATGTCTTGCAACTGCCTCGCTCGAATGGAATGCTTATCAAAATATGAATGGAGGATTACAGCGCTATGAAATCTGGTATCGCATCAACAATGGCGCATGGATCCGTGATGGTTTTGTTCCTCCGGGTGTGTTGACCTATCAGAAAATATTAACACAACAAAATGATACCTATGAATTTTTTGTTCGTGCATCAGGAAACAGTACTCAAACAGCATCTTCAAATTTGGTTTCATTTGTCGCCGATATTTTCGTACAACCATCATTTCTGTATATACGTTCAGCTAGTGTAATTGGTGCATCTGTACAGGTTAATTGCTATGTGGATCCTGCGGGAGATGTGGTTTCTTATCGTTTGTATCGTGGAAACAGCGCAACCGGTGTCCTTAGCTTAATTGATGAACTTCCATTTGCTCCATTGGCTGATTTCAGTTTTACCGACTCGTTTGCTGATGCCGAATCAGCCCGACGTTTTTATCAGATCACCGCAGTCGACAGTTGTGGTGGCGAACAGGTTTTCAGCAATATTGCAGGAACCGTTTTGCTTACCGCAGATGCCCTTGAAAATTTATCATCTGCACTATCATGGTCTACCTATACCGGATGGACAAATGACCCCGGGACATATGCCATTTATCGTGTCATTAATGGCGTGGCTGATGCTTCACCATTTGCATGGGTAAATGGTGATACACTCACTTACAACGATGATGTTTCGGCTTTTCCCGGTGGCGATGGAAATTTGTGCTATGTGGTGCAGGCGGTAGAAGATTCCGTGAATGTATTTGGTTTGCAGGATAGTGCGTTTTCGAATCAGGCATGCGCACCACAACAGGCGGTCGCGTACATTCCCAATGCATTCACACCGGGTGGATTGAATCCTGTTTTTGTTCCGGTTACCATTTATGATGACCCCGAAACTTATTCTTTGCAAATCTTTAACAGGTGGGGACAGTTGGTTTTCAGTACATTAAACCCTAATCAAGGTTGGGATGGGACTTTTCAGGATAATGATGCCCCAACCGGAGTTTATGCCTACCTGTTGGTTTTTAAAGGTTTCAATAAGAAGGAAGTACGCCGATCGGGCACTATTACCCTCCTTCGTTAATAATAAGATAATACCCCTGCGGAAAAGCGTGATCATTTTTGCTACCTTTGCATGCCAAAACCAGGATTTTTCCTCCTGATTTAAATCCGATAGCTGTTATGAAAAAAGCTGCAGTAAAGATTCTTGGCGAAGGCTTAACTTACGATGATGTATTGCTGGTTCCTGCATACTCTGAAATTTTACCCAGAGAAGTAGATATTTCCAGTCAGTTTTCCCGAAACATCAAAATCAATGTTCCCGTTGTTTCAGCTGCTATGGACACCGTTACGGAGTCTACGCTGGCAATTGCAATGGCACAAGAAGGAGGCCTTGGTGTTCTTCACAAAAACATGAGCATCCCCAATCAGGCTGCTGAAGTGAGGAAAGTAAAACGTTCTGAATCCGGTATGATCGTAGATCCGATCACCATGAATGAGAATGCTACCATTGCCGAAGCCTTGCTTATCATGAAGGAGAACAAAATCGGTGGTATTCCTATTGTGAACGCAAAAAATGTGCTGGTAGGAATTTTAACGAACCGTGATCTTCGTTTCGAAAAGCAACATTCAAGAGCTATCCGGGAGGTAATGACGAAAGAAAATCTCATTACCGTTACCGGAATTACCAGTCTCCAAAAAGCGGAAGTTATTTTACAGGATTATAAAATTGAAAAACTTCCAGTGATCGATCGTCAGGGCAGACTGATCGGATTGATTACTTACAAAGACATCATCAAATACAAATCGAGACCCAATTCCTGCAAAGATAAAATTGGTCGCTTGCGGGTTGCTGCTGCGGTTGGAGTCACTCCCGACATGCTCGACCGGGTTCATGCTTTGGTAAATGCCGGAGTTGATGCCATAGTAATTGATACCGCTCACGGACATTCTAAGGGCGTGTTGAATGCTTTGAAACTTGCTAAAAAAACTTTTCCTGAACTCGATATTGTGGTTGGAAATATTGCAACTGCTGATGCTGCCATAGCACTGGTAAAAGCCGGTGCCGATGCGGTAAAGGTTGGAATCGGACCCGGTTCAATTTGTACAACCCGGGTAGTTGCCGGTGTTGGGGTTCCTCAACTTACAGCGGTAATGGAAGTAGCCAGGGCTTTAAAAGGGTCAGGTGTTCCGTTAATTGCCGATGGTGGAATCCGGTTTACCGGAGATGTTCCGAAAGCAATTGCTGCCGGTGCAAGTTGCATTATGGCCGGATCGTTATTTGCCGGAGTGGAAGAATCACCCGGAGAAACGATCATCTACGAAGGTCGTAAATACAAGGTAATCAGAGGAATGGGCTCTATTGAAGCTATGAAAGAAGGGTCAAAAGATCGCTATTTTCAGGATGCAGAGGACGATATCAAGAAGCTGGTACCGGAAGGAATTGTCGGTAGGGTTCCCTATAAAGGAACTTTGGCCGAAGAGGTATATCAGCTGATTGGTGGTTTACGCGCAAGTATGGGTTATTGTGGGGCTAAAGACATAAAAACCCTTCAAAATGCCCAGTTTATCCGCATTACCATGAATGGCGTTAGGGAAAGTCACCCGCATGGCGTCACTATTATCCGCGAAGCCCCCAATTATTCACGATAATTTCATTTTATTCTGAATAGCTTTGGTTCCATTTTATATGGAAATGCCAATCATTTTATTAAATTTGCATCCCCTTAACACTCAATATTATAATTACCAAACATGATTATGAAAAAACTGATCTCAGGTTTACTTTTATTTGCTTTGGCAGGAAACTTTTGCCAGGTAGTTGCACAAGATGCAACCAATCCCGTGCTGATGACCATCGCAGGCTCTCCGGTTACCAAATCGGAGTTTGAAAAAGTGTACAAGAAAAACAACAACAAGGAAGGTGCTTACGACATGAAAGACGTTCGCGAATACCTTGAACTGTACATCAATTACAAATTAAAAGTTAAAGAAGCAGAAGAAGAAAAGCTGGATACCAGTGTGACTTTTGTGAATGAATTACGCGGCTACCGCAAACAATTGGCTCAGCCTTACATGACCGATAAGGAAGTGACAGATGCGCTGATTAAAGAAGCATATGAAAGAATGCAAAAGGATGTGAGAGCAAGCCACATTTTATTGAATGTTGCTCCCGATGCCCTTCCAAAAGATACTATTGCTGCCTACAACAGAGCAATGAAAATCAGAGACCTCATCACCAAAGGTGCCAGCTTTGAAAAGATGGCCCGTGATTCATCTGAAGATCCTTCTGCAAAAGAAAATGGCGGTGACCTCGGATACTTTACAGGAATGCAAATGGTTTATCCTTTTGAAACTGCTGCATACAATACCAAACCCGGACAAGTATCAATGCCTGTTCGTACCAAATTCGGTTATCATATCATAAAAGTGGTTGATATCCGTGATGCACAAGGCGAAATTAAAGTTGCTCACATCATGATTAAATCGCCTGCAAATGCTGCTGACTCAATTGCACAACAGGCAAAAGCAAAAGTTGATGAAATTTATGGTAAACTTAAAGGTGGCGATAAATTCGAAGACCTTGCTACTAAATTTTCAGATGATAAAGGTTCTGCTAAATCAGGTGGTGCCCTCCCTCCTTTCGGAACAGGAAGAATGGTTCCAGAATTCGAGAAAGCTGCTTTTGCTTTGAAAAATGATGGTGACTATTCTGAGCCGGTAAAAACCAGTTATGGATGGCATATCATAAAACGTCTTGAGAAAAAAGCTGTTCCTTCTATGGAAGAGAAAAAGAATGAACTGAAAACTCAGGTTGCCCGAGATAGCCGTGCCGAAGTTAGTAAGAATTCTATGATCTCAAGAATTAAGAAAGATTATGGTTTCAAAGAAACTCCAAAAAATAAAGACCTGTTCATAAATGCTTTGGATACTACACTCCAAAATGGCGAATGGTCACCTGAAAAAGTAAAAGGCTTCAACAAACCTTTATTTACTCTTGGCACACAAACCTATACTCAGGAAGACTTCGCGAAATACATCAACAACCACCAATCTAAGAAACAGAATACCACTCCGAAACAAATTGGCAATTCGCTTTACAATCAGTTTGTAGATGAATCATGCCTGAGCTATGAAGAGAGTCAATTGGAGAATAAATATCCTGAATTTAAAGCTTTAATGCAGGAATACCGCGATGGAATTTTACTGTTTGATCTTACTGATAAAAAAGTTTGGTCGAAAGCTGTGAAAGATTCTTCCGGATTGGTTGCATTCCATGCATCAAACAAGAATAACTATATGTGGGATCGTCGTTGTGATGCTATTATTTACACTTGTGCGAATGAAGACATTGCTTCTAAAACCAGAAAATTACTGAAGAAAAAGATGACGATGGTTGAGATTCTTACTACCATCAATAAAGATTCTCAGTTAAACCTGAACACCAAAGATGGTAAATTTGTGAAAGGTGAAAATGAAATCATCGACAGTATTGTTTGGCAAAAAGGGTTATCAGCCAATATGCAGAAGAACAATTCAGTTGTGTTTGTAGATGTAATCAATATCCTGGAGCCTGCACCAAAATCACTGGATGAGGCAAAAGGAATTATCACTGCCGATTACCAAAATCATCTGGAAAAAGAATGGATTAAACAACTAAGGGCTAAATACCCTGTTGTGGTGAAAGAAGACGTACTGAATTCATTGGGTAAATAATGATAGCATAGTTGCCGAGATCTTCCTTCATACCTCATTTAATAAGCTCTTTGCCCCGTAGTACCGGGGCATTGGCATTATCTGCCCTTCTGCTCACCATCACATTTACCGGTTGCCAGTGGTTCAAAAAGGAAAAGCCGGAACAACCGGGGAATGCTGTTGCCAGGGTACATGATAAATTTCTTTATTCTGAGGATATCCGCAAAATGCTGACTCCCGGGACAACACGGGAAGACAGTATTCTCATTGTAACCAATTATGTTCAAAGTTGGATCAAGCAGCAGGTTATTCTGCATAAAGCAGAAACAAATCTGGATGAAGAGAAAAAAGACGTAGATAAAAAACTGGAAGAATACCGGAATTCACTTATTACCTATATTTACGAAACTGAATTAATACGTCAGAGACTCGACACCGTAGTGACAGACCCGGAAATTGAGAAATATTATGCTGAAAATCAGCAAAATTTTGAGCTCAAAGACAATATTATTAAAGTTCTTTACCTTAGAGTAAACAGAGATGCTCCAAAGCTGAAAAAAGCCCGCGAATGGTATCGGTCATCGAATACGAAAGATCGGGCAGCACTTGAGGAGTATTGCTACCAGTTTGCATCTGACTTTCACCTCGACGATGAAACCTGGTTGTTGTTTGATGATTTGTTAAAGAAAGTACCTATTAAAACATACGATAAAGAAGCATTTCTGAGAAACAACCGATTTATTGAAATCGAAGACAGTACAAATATATATCTGGTAAAAATTGCAGATATGAAAATCCGGGAAAGTCTCTCACCACTAAGTTTTGTGAAAGAAGATATCCGAAACCTTATAATCAACGGCAGAAAACTAATGCTTATTAAAGAAATGGAAAAAGCTGCCTATGATGAAGCACTCAAAAAAAATGAATTTGAAATTTATGATTAAGTACTATTTACTAGCCCTGTGTTTTTTGTTGAGCTCCACAAAAATGCTTTTGGCACAACCTGAACAAATTATTGATCAGGTGGCCGCTGTTATTGGAGGAAAAACACTGCTTAAATCAGAAGTTGAATCACAGTACCAGCAAATTATTGCGCAGGGAACAACTGCTGATCCCGAGCTTAAATGCAGAATCATTGACCAGTTGCTGATCAATAAACTTTTGCTCAATCAGGCTTTACTCGACAGTCTTGAAGCAACAGATTCGCAGGTTGACAATGAACTTGACCGAAGAATTGGTTACATGGTAAATCAAATTGGGTCGGAAGCACGACTCGAAGAATACTATGAAAAGAGTATTCCCGAAATACGCGATGAATTCAGACCCCTGATCAAAGATCAGCTCCTTTCACAGCAAATGCAAAGCAAAGTAACTAAGAATGCTTCTGTGTCACCTGCCGATGTACGTGCATTTTTTAACAGCATTCCTCCTGATAGTCTGCCCTTTATTAATGCCGAAATTGAATATGCACAAATTGTAATTAATGTTCCGGTCAGCAATGAAGAAAAAATCAGAATTCGTGAACGATTAGAAGGATTCAGAAAGCGCGTAGCCGATGGAGAAGATTTTGCAACGCTGGCAATTTTATATTCTATTGATGGCTCTTCAAAAAATGGTGGTGAACTTGGATTTGTAAATCGTGGAGATCTGGTACCTGAATTTGAAGCAGCAGCTTTCAAATTACGAAAAGGTGAAGTTTCTGAAATCGTAGAATCTAAATTCGGTTATCATATCATTCAGCTTATTGAGCGTCGCGGAGAACAAATTAATGTGAGACATATTTTGCTGAAGCCCTCTTTCGGTCCGGGTGAAATTAACCAGACTTTCACTTTAGCTGACAGTATTTACAAAGCAATTAAATCGGATTCACTCACATTTTCAGAAGCGGCACAACGTTTCTCCAACGATTCTGAATCGAGATACAATGGCGGAAATGTGGTGAATCAAAAAAACGGAACAACACGTTTCGAAACCGATGAAGTAGACCCAACCGTATTTTTTCAACTGGAAAAAATGAATGTTGGCGAAATTTCAGCACCTATTCAATCACTTTCTGCAGAAGGAAATACTGCCTTCCGTATTCTTTATCTGAGAACACGTACACAACCACATAAAGCCGATCTGAGCACCGATTATCAAAGAATTCAGGAGGCAACACTTACTGAAAAAGAAAACAAAGCCCTGACCGACTGGGTTAAAAAGAAAAAAAGTACCACCTTTGTTCAAGTGGCCGATGATTACAAATCGTGTTCAAATCTTGGACATTGGTTTGAAAAACTTAAATAATTTTCAAATATGAGTCAAAATAACCCCTCCGATGTGCAGGCAATGAATGCACTGGTAGCAGATTATAAAAAGTTAAGATCCGAAATTGGGAAAGTAATTATTGGTCAGGATGAAGTAGTGAGAGATGTGATCATCTCCATTTTCAGTCAGGGTCACTGTTTGCTTGTTGGTGTTCCCGGTTTGGCGAAAACACTTTTGGTGAATACCATTGCCCGTGTACTTGGCCTGAGTTATAACCGAATCCAGTTTACACCCGATTTAATGCCTTCCGATATTATCGGAACTGAAATATTAGATGACAGCCGCCAGTTCAAGTTCATTAAAGGCCCTCTGTTCGCCAATATTATTTTGGCTGACGAGATTAACCGTACACCACCAAAAACGCAGGCAGCCCTTCTGGAAGCAATGCAGGAGCGTGCTGTTACAGCTGCAGGTAAACGATATGAATTGGGAAATCCGTTTTTTGTATTGGCTACTCAAAACCCCATCGAACAGGAAGGTACCTATCCCCTGCCGGAAGCGCAGCTCGATCGTTTTATGTTCAATGTGATGCTCGATTATCCTTCGGTTCAGGAAGAAATTCAAGTTGTAAAAAATACCACCTCCGATTACAATCCTGCACTCGATAAAATTCTTACCAGTGAACAAATAATTGCATACCAGCAACTCATCCGAAGAATACCTATTCCTGATAATGTGTTGCAGTATGCAGTCAATCTTTCCACAAAAACACGCCCTAATACACCGCTTGCAACTGAAATGGTAAACAATTACCTTTCATGGGGAGCAGGACCACGTGCATCTCAGTTTTTAGTTGTTGGAGCAAAATGTCATGCCGCCTTCAATGGCAAATATGCACCCGACATTGAAGATGTAAAAGCTGTTGCACCCGCCATTCTTCGTCACCGCATAGTTAAAAACTATAAATCTGAAGCTGAAGGAGTGAGTGTGGAGAAGATTATTTCTTCTCTTTTGTAATCTAATCTTGATTTGATAGATTCCAGGACAACA
>CAUJFJ010000042.1 GCA_963169675.1 Bacteroidota bacterium | reverse complement strand
TCCAATGTTATTGGACTGGATGCTATAAAAATATCAGCACCAACAGAGCCATTGACATCCATTCTGGATAAAGGCCTTGTTGTACCCACACCTACATTCACAGAACTTGTTGCACCATTTACTCCGGCAATCGACCCTAATACAATTGCATTGCTAGAATCAACCTGGGCGAGCGAGCCAATGGCAGTTGCATTCACACTTGCTTCTAACCCTAATTTGGCTGAATAACCGAGCAATACGGATTTTGTAGCCAGATCAACACCCGCAATTCCACCTGCTTCTGTTCCAATAATAGTATTGTCGCTGCCTGATGTCAGTTCTATGCCGGAATAAGCTCCTAAAAAAGTGTTTCTCCGATAGGCTATTGTCATGTCTTTACCTGACTTGGCACCAATATAAGTATTTCTGCTATCAGTAAATCCATGAAAAAAATTCGTTCCAGCAGAATCTCCTATTACAACGTTATTGCCAATTGAAAGCGCCGAATAATTTAATCGGCCGGCAGCCGGACCAATAAATACATTTGCAAAAATGTGATCTATTCTACCTGCAACTAGTGTATTGTTAATTTTAAAGACCAATGGTTGATTATCTTTTGTTCCAATAAAATTAACAGCAGGGTTAGTTCCGAAATTTCCTGTTAAACCCCAACTGGTGTTTGCTGGTCCTGCTCCCCATGTAGCTAATCCGTTTGCGTCGCTGGTCAATATCTTTCCAACTCCTTCGGTTCCATTCTGCAACTGAAAACTTCCATCAACATGCAAATTGCTGGCTGGTGTTGTGGTTCCTATTCCAACAAATCCATTTCTATTTATTCTCATGGCTTCTGTAGTGCCGGTTGCAGTCGCTGCTCTGGTTGCAAAAGTAATTCTACTTCCCACTTGCTCATCATTAATTACAGAATCAGCAAAAACTCCTATATCAGCCATCTGTTCCCATGAATCTCCATCATAGCCCTGAAAAATCATTCGCTGGACAGCAGCTCCATTGCTGATGGATGTGGGAGTACTTAAAGTTCCAAATGATCGTGCATAAATAGCCGAAGGTGTCATAGCCCCTGAAGATCTGTAAACAACAGCCTCCTCCCCGGCTCCTTGCATTCCTATTTCAAACTTTACATTATTACCTCCAACTTGCAAACCGGTTTGTGTGACACCAATTCCAACTCTTGATCTGGTTGCAGGTGTCGTATCTCCAAGTATTATGGTGTTGGATGCGCCCACACGGGAATTTGCTCCAATAGCAGTTGCATTTGTAAGATTTGCCGCTGTAACATTTGAATTAATACCAAACAATGAAATATTACCTCCAGTCAGGTTGCCAGCACCGGACGATTTACCCACAAATGTATTTCCACCACCTGTTGTAGAAAAAAATGCAGCATCAGTTCCAATATATGTATTGGAACCTCCCGTTGTATTGCCACTACCTGACCTGTTTCCAAAAAACGAATTGGATCCTCCTGTAGAAGCAGAACCTGCATCTGATCCAACCATTGTATTGCTGCCGTTCACTGTGTTGGATGCTCCAGCAGCATTTCCGATAAAAACATTCGTGTTAGCAGTTGTGTTTGCCTGGCCCGCTCCTCTGCCTATAAAAGTATTCTCCCGGCCAACTGTATTGCTCAATCCAGCCTGAAAACCAACAAATACATTCTCATAGCCTGTTGTATTTGCTCTCCCGGATCGTACTCCAATCATAGTATTTAAAGCGCCACTACTGTTTAATCCGGTTTCTTTCCCAATAAAAATGCTGCTAGTACCAACATTATTTAGTCCTGCATTTTTACCAATGTAAATAGTTGAGCTATCCGGACTATCTCCAATTAACTCCAGCCTCCCTTTCTGAAATAATTTCATCTTTTGAATATTATTTACTTTGAAAGCAAGATCCTGCGCATCGGTAGTACCAATAAAATTGGTAGTTGAATTTGTCCCTGCATTGCCGACTAAACGCCATCCGGGAATACCTGAAAGCAGCCCGATCCAGGATGTGCCATCAAAATAAAAGAAAGTATTCAATGTTGTGTCAAAAACCAAAAGTCCGTTTGCGGGCGCAGGAATTGCCAATTTTTGAACTGTTGTTAATCGGGGAATCAATAAACCCTTATCGCTACTAACCATATCCAGTATGGCACTCGCATCAGGAGCAGGATTATTGATACCAATGTTCTGCGCATTTAAGTTACAATTACTTAAAAATAACAAAACAATAAATACTATACTTTTTTTCATGATGATGGCTGTACAAAATTCAAGTCAAAATTATGAATGGTTATCACCGTTCACAATCACCTAAATCGGGGAGAGCCCATATCACTATTGAATTAAATCAAATACTACCAATGCCTCTTCCTTTGAAGTTATTATGCTTGAAAAAGGTACTGATAATATTATTTTCTTTATGCCGCTACCAGAAATTATTGGAGAAGAATGGCCTGGCTGTATTTCAATCACTGAAATTGGTGCATTCGAAACAAAAACTGATACATTAATAAATGCCGTGCTATCTAAATTTTGCACCTGAAATGTCCGTTTGTCTCCGGTCGAGTTTAAACTCTGATATACAATTGCTTGTTCCAATTCAAATGGTTTGCGCCTCTTTACATTAGATAAATCAACCGAAATCACATTCGAATTCGGATTCCCGATATCAGATATGTCAACTAGTTCAGGTCCATTATTAACAACTAATACGGTGTCAGATGAAATTCTGGTAGATTCATTTTGAGCATTGACATACTGAGTGATGATTGAAAAAACGGCAATTAACAATAAGAATTTTTTCATGTGAGTAGATTTAAGAATGATTGAAATTTAGCTTTAGTTTGGAAATGAAATCCATGAGAATAGCCTCACACATCACCTATTCCGGTAATATGCACTATGGATGTTACAAACTTCTTGAATTCCAATTCGAGAAAAAATCCCCTAAAAGGGGGATATTCACATTCTTGAAAGAAGTAATCTCAGTTCTATAACTGAACTGAAATATGGCTACAGACTATATTTAATTCATTAAATTACCGGTAGAAAATTTTGGTGCTTATGCTTAATCTACTAATCGCTGGTTAATTGCTTTCACAACAGCTTCAGTCATACTAGCTACATGTAATTTGTCATATATATTCTTCATATGAGTACGCACTGTTTCATAGGTTATTCCACAATGATCAGCAATCATCTTATAACTCATGCCTTTAACTAAACACGATAATACATCCTTCTCACGGGAAGTAAGGTTGTAATCGTTCGAATTGACAGTGATAACCTGTTCCGTAACCGGTTTATGCAAAAAGCCTAATACTTTTCGTGCAACTATTGGACTCATAGGGCTGCCTCCCTGATAAACCTCAACAATATACTCAAGTATTTTAGCCGGGGGAGTGTTTTTCAATATGTATCCGGAAGCTCCTGCACAAATAGCTTCAAAAACATTTTCATCATTCTCAAAAGCGGTTTGCATCAACACATTTATTCCCGGAAAATCCTTCTTTACCAATTTTACTGCCTCAATTCCATTGATGCCCGGCATCTCAATATCCATTAGTATAACATCAGGTTTACTCGATTGAATTTTAGTGTTCAGGTCTAAGCAATCCGTAAAAGTCCCGGATATCTGCAAGCCCGGACTACCATCAATTAAAACAGTAAGTGAATCCAGCAGTCGTTGGTTATCATCAAAAATAGTAACTCTAATTGCCATAATTATAAATCAAGTTTGTTACACTGAAACAACATCTTCCAGAATATTCAAATTTATACTTAAACAAAGTAATGAAAAATACCGCAAAAAGGGGAGGCGAGGTAATGAAGGTTGAATTATTCTTGCTATAATACTGTTTATCAATGTTTTATATAGCTGTTATTGGCTACTATTTGCGTTTGAATTTAGTATCAGAATTCTCCTTATAACTTTGTTCTATCCCAGTCTTAAAAGTAATCACTGTTTCCAATCCAATTCTTTCTATCGAAAGAGTTCCTCCTGCAGCTTGGGCTCTGTGACGCATATTTTTTAAGCCATTGCCCTGATAATCTTTATCACCATCAAATTCATTCCCATTCTCAGAAATAACCATCACAAAAAAGGAATCATTCTTTGTGAATTTCACACTTACTGCAGAAGCCCCTGAATGTTTAGCACAATTCGTAATTGCTTCTTTAAAAATGTAATATATATTCTGTCTGACTGGCATTTCAAAACTTGTACCAACCAGACTACGATCTGCATCAAACGTAAAATTGACATCCATCGAACTAAATATTCCACTCGCAAATGCTTCCATTCTGTTAAACAATTTCGCTCCTGTATCATTTAACGGATTAATTGTCCAAACTATATCACTCATAGTCGACATAGTTTCACGGGCATTCAAACCAATTTGCTCTAATAATGCAGAGGCTTTATCAACATTCTTTTCGCTAATTGACTTTTTCGCTGCTTCACTATAGATACTCATACTGCTTAAAACTGATCCTACATCATCGTGCAAATCAATTGCAATCCGCATCCTTGTGTTTTCTATTGCAAGCCGAGCATCAATTTCTTTTTTCAAAAGTTCATTTTTCTGATCGGCAATAGTCTTTAACCGGTAACCCAATGCACTTGAAAAAATAATGATGTCAACTAAACAACCGATCAAATAGGGTTCTACCCCTTTTAAACCAAAGATTTCGGTATCATAAACGAATGAAATAATACTCAATAATCCGGAAAAATCATAGACAAGAGATCCAACAATAATTGTCCGTTGAAATGTTGTTGAACGGATGCGCCATGCAAACAACAGCGCAACAGTTGCAATCCCGACCAGTGAGACTCTGGATAAAGCATATTCTTCTACCGACTTAACTCCGGCACCATTTAACATTGCACCATAAATATGATAAACTATGCTAATTGTTGAAAATGCGAAAAAAACATACATCAGATTCCGTACAATACTCTTCTTTTCAACTACTTCAAGAGTAACAGCTGCAAATAAATCATATACCGTAACCATACAAACCTGCAAGACTTCCTCCAAAACATAATACCAGACATTGTCGGTAGGAGCAAACGGATCATAATTATTACTCCATAATTTAAATCCAATATAAGTAGCTAATGAGAATAAATAAGCGCTGTAATAGGCAAGAAATTTATCTCTCTGTTGTATAAAAAGCACCAGGTGGTAGATAGCTGCAATAGTAGCCGCACCCAACACGAAGGTTTCAATGAAATTTAATTGATTCATCCTCAAAAAATAGCACAGCTAAGGAACAAAAAATATCTGTTGGAAACTATTTCTTCACTAATTATTACTTCGAACCAATGATATCCCCGTACAATTCATCCAATCCCAATTTAGTAATTCTGGACAAAATCGAACCTTTAGTTCTTCCAAAATGGTCTGCCATCTTCTTCAACTCCCATCCCTGACAGTAACAAACCGTAAGTTCTTCATCCAATTCAATAGTCCAGGGTCGGTAAGCATCCTTATGCTTTTCTCTAATTTTATCGAAGCCATTCCCTTTCGGTTTACCTGCCGCCTGATGCGCTAATGCTATTTCAAAATCTTCGCGCATCAGCTTCATGATCTGATTATCGGTAATTTCGGGCACCTTTATTACTTCTATCTGAGCAGATTCGGGAAATCCTTTCGGGACCATCTGTTCATGTATCTTTATCTTGTTTTTCGACCGTGTAACGGCTACATAAAGCAAATTAATTTCCTCCATTACTTTCGGAATCATCAGCTGCTGCGTTGCCATTTCCTTTACGAATTTCTCAATTTTCTCTTCAGTAATAAAATCATTTACCAAATCAATTGTGTCATATTCCATGCCTTTGCACCGGTGTACCGTAGAGAAAATTAATTGCGCCTTATGTTTGTCCGTATTTTCTACATGTTTCGACTTAATATTTTTGAGAATACCCGGAATTTCATTGCCATATTCCTTAACAATTTCAACCATCATTCCAAGTTGCTTATCCTCTGTTTTTTCGATATAAGTTTCCAGGTCATTCATGGAATTCATGCCACTGATCATCTTATCACGAATCATGCTTCGCTTACCATTATAAAGATTTAGTACATCATACAACGATGCTCCCTCATCAGCATAAGTATAGGAATTAATATTCCCCTCAAAATAAATATGTTTGAGTTTTTTATCTTCTGTTACATACTCAATTGCCTTCAACAATAACCCCAGGTTTGATCTGGCAATAACCGCTTTGGTTGTATGATCGTTGTTTCCTCCGCAACCTTTTATCGTTACCTGAGGAACTGGAACAATTTGGTTTTTGTATGCTAAGATCCTCATGGCAAGGTCTGCTAAAGTCTGACTGAACCGGAAACTGGAGGTAAGATGATAAGTTTCATATACAGCCTGTTCCAGCGAATTTACGGCAAATCGCCAACCATAAATTTGCTGATGTGTATCACCCACAATGACTTTAATTGCAGGTTGCTTCATAACAACATCCAGCATTGCTGCAGAAGCATCCTGTGCTTCATCAAAAAGAATAAAATCGTATGGGAGAACCGGACTCTTCAGCTGAAATTTCTTCAAATAAAAATCATGGGTAATTTCAATTTCTCCCGATTCCATCATAGCCAAAAATCGCCGGGCATGAGTTTCAATATAGTTATATGTGGAACTGACAAACTTTTTGACTTTACTGTCAAGAATGGTGTCGCGATAATCGAGATCCTTTATTTTATCTTTATCACTATTACAGAAATAAGCGACAAACTTGTTTATGTGATTCGCAAAAATAAATTCACCATGAGGTTCGCCATTATTCTGCAATCCTAAGAGATCCACTACTTCGTGAATCTGGTATCCTGCTGTTTTTACCTTATACCGGGAACCAATAACGATGTACTTGTAAGCCAGTGAATGGGCTGTCTCAATCTTTACATGATCCAGCCCCTGTTTTTTAAACTTGGCTATTGCCTCTAATTTTACTGACTTATTAAATGCGAGGTACAATATCCTGCTGCCCGGTGGCCGGGAACGGGCATACTCAATAATGGTTGTTGTTTTTCCCGATCCGGCAACTGCATTAATTCTGATATTGCCTTTAGATTGAATTATTAACTCCTGCTCGGGCGTTAATAAAAGTGACTTAGCCTTAGGTAATGTTTGTGTTGACATAGATGAAAAATAGTTTAAAAATGAAAAAACTTGCTAAAATTGTTAAGCAAAAGTAATAATATTAATTTAATTCATCGCGATTAAGGTGTTTTAAACCTGTGCCTATTTTGGGAATAAAAAATATTTAATTACATTTGATAGGAAATAGCTATCTTCCAAATTCAATCCAATATGTATTATTTCAATCGTTTTCGAATTATATTAGCATTAGCTTTTGCATTCATTCCATCTCTTTCAATTTGCCAGTATTATGGTTGGGCTACAGCGCTTTCAATTGAGACTTGGGGACATTCAGCCTCATTCGTATCGACTGATTATCAAGGCAATGGCATCTTATCTGGCACACGTCGATCATGTTCAATTTGCGCACAAAATTATGTATCAGTAATCAACACCAACGGGCAAGAAATATGGTCTACTGATGTTTTTGGAAGTGCCGGAACCATTGCCACCATTGGAGGCGTTTCATCCGACTTTCAACAAAACAGATATATACTTTTTAGAAATCCTTTAGGTAATCTTCAGAATATTGGAGCCTTTTCAACTTCAAGTCTGAGTTTTATTATCAAGTACAACACATCCGGAACTCCCATCCGCTTGACCAACCTCCCTGAAATTTTCACAAAAGTAGTAGTCGATAGCATCGGTAATGTGTTTACTGCTTCATCAGGTAGAATACGTCGCTATAATGTTTTTGGAAATATGGTCTGGGAAAAGACCGGCTACAATATAAATTCCATCGATATTGATATTAACAAGAACTGTTTTGTCGCAACCGATACTAGTCTAACTAAATTTAATCCTTCAGGTAATATATCTTATCATATACAGAATGGTGGAAATGTTGTTGCATTACCTGATGGGAAAACAATAGTATCTAATGGTAGTGGATTATCAAAATACAATAAGTTTGGAATGTTAGTTTGGACTCAGCCACAAATAACTGGTTCAGTACAGCTAAATGCAAATGGAAATATTTATGAATTCACAGGAAATAGTATTCGAAAATACAACGCAAATGGAACTAATATTCAATGGACATACGAAAAGTTGGCTAATGGAGTTGTTAGCAGATTTGGTGAAATATACATTGGTTCTACCTATAATGTTACTACCGATGTAATTCGACCTTGTCCATTCCAGATTCTAATACTTGCAAATTCCAATACACAAAATACACAATCATGGATTGCACAAATTAAAGATTCGTCGAATCCTCCTTTTCAGGCTGCTGTGTATACAAATGGAATGGAAACAACTGTTTGCACTGGTCAACCTGTTAAAGATTTTACTTACTCCGGGCCATTATTTACAACTTGCACAAATGCATTTAGTAGCTTTGACAGTAACAATACTTTTTTCGCAGAAATATCAGGATCTGTGAATTTTAGCAACCCAATAAATATTGGTGACCCGAATTCAGCAGTTATTCCTGATACAGTTTCCGCAGGTGGAAATTATAAAATAAGAGTTTCATCATCGACATCCGGAGTCACCTTCTATCCTAATATTCCTGCAAATACATTCTCAACATTTGGTGTAATTCAAAATCCGGCAAGTTTGAATGTTTCAGGTAACCAATCTATTTGTTCTGGTCAAACTTTCACTTTGAACATTGCCACCGCGCAGAGTGCATCAATTTGGTGGTATAATGGGTCGACATATTTAGATGATATTATAAACGACCTCACCATAAATCCCGATTCATCAGGTAGCTATCACGCACAAGTTTTTTATAATGGCTGTATTCGACAATCTGACACACTATTTTTAAGTGAAAATCCAAGACCCTCACCAGATATTACACCTTCAGGGATATTGAGCATTTGCCAGGGTGACAGCATACAGCTCACTGTAAATGATATTGACTTAACTTCCATCAAATGGAGGTATAACAATGCAAACATTCCAGGCCAAAATGATACTATAATCTATGCCTCAGTTGCAGGTTTCTATTCTGCACGTATCTTTAACAGCTATGGTTGTGCCAGAACTTCCGACCAGGTAGAAATTGTAATCCCATGCAAGCATGCTGCTGCAGAAATTGATCAGAAGTTTATTGTCTCTCCTAACCCCTTTACGGGAAATTTAACGATTTCGGATCTACTACACGAACCTGTTCTGATACAAATATTCGATCTTGCCGGAAGGTGTGTTTTCAGGAATGACTATTTTGATGTAGACAGGAATGTTCTAAATGTTGATCTGGAAATTTTAGATTCTGGAAATTATCTTTTGAATATAATTCATAAGAGTAAATCAGAAACTAAACTGATAACTAAATTTTAGTCACGCAGAAAAACTGAACCTGGCTTATGTGCTGACAGTACAAATTAACCGAAATATATTACAGCCTTACCTAAAAATTAATTTTTGTGTTACCGATCGTCCATCACTTGTAAAGGCTCTGGCAAAGTAAACACCCGCTGCAATGTTTGCACGATTAATTTGAAAACCTTGCGCACTTTTTTGCGCAGCAATTAATTCCTGAGACATAACCAATCTTCCATCCGCTGCATAAAGCTCAAAGACTAAATTGGAATCTGAATAATATTGTATATTAAAAATATCATTTACAATAGTGGGATAGATAACAATATTACTTTCACTTTCCATTCTCACCGCAACTACACGAGACCATGAACGTGCACCATCAAAATCGGTTTGCATCAATCGGTAATACGATACTCCTGAATAGGGTTTCATATCATAAAAATGATAGGTGCTTATCGCAGATGTTGTTCCTGATCCATCCACAATACCCATCGGTTCGAATTGTAACCCGTCTCTACTTCTTTCAACTGTAAAGTAATCGTTATTGATTTCAGATGCCGTCACCCAATCACATCTTACTTTTTTATTTTCTTCCGGCTTGGCAGTAAATGTTAACAATTCAACAGGCAATGGAGATGCTTCCAATGCAATTGCCCACGTACCATGATTGAAATCGGTGATGCCGGGAACGGTGACTGATTGCGCAGTTGGATTAGTCTGTCCAGCAAATGGTATTGTCCATGCAATTTGTGGATCATTCCAGTTTTGTCCTCTGGGATTTATTGTTCCATTTGCTGCATTTTCTGTGACTGGCCAACTAAATGTAAATTCAGATACGGGTGATCCTGTTGTTTCAATGTTCCAATATCTGTCAACCATGTTTGCACTGTTATCAACACCGGCATTATTTCGAATATGTGTAACTGCTATCGGGAGACTTGGAAATGGCGTATTGTTTGGAGCCGATTGATAAGTACTCATGGTAACATCTCCTGCATCTCCCGATGTTAAGTTGTAAGTAAATGGGAAATTAGTCCCCGACAAATCGCCAAACGGAACTATGTGTGGATTTGCATCAGTACCAATTTTCCAGATCACTTTTGAAGCATTATCAACTTCTTCTGAAACTATTTCACCTGTTGTTGATGTAATGGCTCCCGAAAGCGGGTTTGTAATGGTTGCAGAATGAGTATTTAAGAATAATGTGGCATCTCCAACTGCTAATACGCCAGCAGGGGAAGCATATGTACCACCAACCTGGATATCATTTCCAAGTGACTTAAGATTCGGATTAACCAATACCAGATTGTTAAAAGCAGTCACAGCTGATCCACCAATTCCTTGATTTGTTGGACCATTTAAAATAACAGTGCCTTGAGAAGTGCCAAAACAATTATTCGAAGCATTATTAATAAAGTCACCGCTTAAATCAATGGTATCCGAATTATTTATAGTTGCAGTTCCTAAGTTTTGGTAATCTCCTTTTATGGTTAGACTTGCCCCTGTAGTTATGGTAATAGGAACACTGGAGTTGTACATAACAACTTGTGACTTCAACAGTATTGGAAACAATGTTAATAGCGTTCCAATTAATCCTATTTTGTTAAAAATATGTTTCATTTGTTCAATAGGATAAATTTATTCTGATTCTGCTCCAAGTTCCAGTTTCCTGCGTTCAGTTTCAAGATCTTCTTCTGTAGTGCGAATTACAGACGCTTTGCGTACTACTTTTTGCAATAACTCTGACCGTTCCGCTTCCGTATATACTTTCGCTTCACGCAATTGTGCCTCTGCAATTTTACCTGCAGCTATCCAATTAATGGTAAATGAAGGCTGATCATCTTCACAAATAACAGAAAATCCTTTGGGTGTTACCTCTTTAACATATATAGTAGCAGAAGTATTCATTGATGAAATAGTAACGACCGGTAATTTTCCTCCTGTTATGGCATCAGAAAATTCGGAATCAAAAGAAATATAAGTTTCACGTCCGGCGATTCCGCTTTGGCCGAAATCAGTCACGTTTTTTGAAACATTCTTTAGCTTCTCATATTTTTCATCGAGCTCCTTTACAGCATTTACAAGGATATAAGTCAATGCACCATTATTCACATCAAAATAAGTTTCTCGGGTATCAAGATCCCTGGGATTCGGAGTATATTCAAATGTACTAACCATATAAGGAGTTACCTCTTTTAATTCCTGAGCTAAAACCCCAACAAAGTATTCATCTTTAGGGGTTGAAGCCATTCCGTTGTATTTATAGTATACAGGCTTAATTTTGGTTAATGTTTCTAAACCATCTTTGAAGGGGTGTATATCCGATTTCAATCGTTCATCAGAAATAACAGTCCATGTACTGGTTCCGGGTTTTCCTGCATCATCAAAAGCTAATTGCAAATCACGGGTTCCATTGTTTGCAAGGTTGATAGAAAATTGCGCTGAGTTTACTCCATTGTTGAAGTCTATTGTATTTGAAAAATCTTTAAATAATTCAATACTTCCTATTTGACAAATTGTTCCAAGTGAACTATTGTTTCGGGCTCTGAATACAATTGTGTCAGCAGTTCCAATGCTAAATACATCCAGTTGTGCAAATGGATTTGTTACATTGATTCCGACCTGTCCGTTGGCTTTAATTCTAGCACGGTTAACATTATTTGTTCTGAAAACAAAATCCACCAAATCCGTTGTTCCTGCAAAATTCGCTGTAGCAATTGTGCCAGCATTACCAGTGGTTTTCCATCCGGTTGCATCTGCTAAAAGTGGCCGCCAGATGGTTCCATCGAAATACATGAATTGATTAGTCACAGTTTCAAATACCAATAAACCTGTAGCTGGTGTCACTATTGCCAGACGCTGTGCAGAAGTCAGACGGGGAATCAATACTCCTTTGGCAGTTGCGGAAATGTCCAATACAGCAGATGCATTTGGTGCGGCATTATTTATTCCAACCGCAATATCATCACGCACAAATAACATAGATGCTAATACTGAATTACGAATGTTTAAGGATGAAGAAAGGTTTGTTGAACCAGTACCAGTAATAACTAATTTTGAAGTAGGGGCTAATGTACCAATTCCGACATTTCCAGTTGACTGAATCCGCATTCGTTCAGCGCCACTGGTTCGCATTACGAAATCTACAGCATCGGTTGTCCCAATAAAGTTTGTTGTCGCAACCGTTCCTGCATTCCCATTGGTTAACCAACTATCGTTTGTTCCTGTATCTCTGAAACGATTCCAAGCAGCACCGCTCCAATAATAATAGCCTGGTGTGACATTATTAGGAAAGACTCCGGCAGTAGCTGAATTATAAACCATTAATGATGTTGCCGGTGCAGTAATTGGAGCTGCAACTATTCTTGAGGTTAGTGCCACTCGTGGAACTAATAACCCGCGAACCGGGTCTGTTAAATCTAATAAGGCACTTGCATCAGGTGTCGCATTATTCACTCCAATTCCCTGCGAATAGCCGAAAAGAGTTATAAATGTGAATAATGTAATGAGCAGAACATTTTTCATTTTAAATATAGGGGGGTTAAGGTTTCAAAAATACGACTAGTTGCAAGGGCGGTCAATACCCGAAATGGGGTATATTTTGGAGATTGCATCACTAATTCTAGTGATATTGTTGACTTAAACGTTAATATTGTAATGAGTGGACATCCGTTAACAATTACTTAATGATAGCATGCTCCAGTCCGTATCGAATCAATAAAGCCGTATTCTTCAGCCCAAGTTTTCGCAAAATATTTTTACGATGGGTGCTTACGGTCTTATGACTTATATCCAACTTTTCTCCAATCTCACGGTCAGTCATGCCGTCTGCAATCAATTGCGTTACTTCAATTTCTCTGGGTGATAACATACGTTAAAATAATTTGCTGCTACAAAAATGCTGCGATTTAAAAAAAGCGACAATACACCAAAAACGGTAATTGCAATAATTAAAAACTACCGTTTAATTCTGAAGTAAAAAGACTAATTTGCGCAACATCAATAAACCAGAAAATAATTTCAGTTTGTCAAGGGGCAAAATATTTTTATTCTGCCAACTAAATCAACTTATTATCAAAAGCAAATTTAACCAAAGCTGCTGTGTTGGGTACTTTTAGTTTAGCCAGCATGTTTTTACGATGGGTATTAACTGTTCGATCCGATAAAAATAAGGTTTCAGCTATTTGGCCATCTGTTAATCCTTCAGAAATTAATTTTAGAATTTGTCGCTCCCTTTCCGTAATAATACTCTCTGAAAAACGAATATATGCGGTCTTCGATTTATCCGAATTAACTGAATCTCCAAACAAATGCGATAAGGAAGGAGTGATATAAGTATTATTCTTCATAACGGCCTTAAAAGCATTTATTAAATCTTCGGGGCCTGAGTTTTTAAGAACATATGCATCTGCACCGGCTTTTAATGCTTTACCTACCATCGAAGGATTATCAAGCATGCTTACTATAATAATTTTTACATCCTTACAAACCATCTTGATCTCTTTGGTCGCCTCAATGCCATCAATTAATGGCATGTTAATGTCCATCAATACAATATCATACTCTCCATGCCTGCATTTCTCAATAGCTTCCTTACCATTAAGAGCAGTTCCACAAACATCCAGATATACCTCATCTTGAAGAATATGCCTGATACCTTCAATAAATAAACGGTGATCATCTGCCACCAGTAATTTATACTTTTGTTGTTGCATAGCTGACAGGTATTTCAATTATTGCTCTGAATCCATTCCCGGGCCGGGTATCCCATTCAACGAAACCACCCATTGATGATGCCCGGTTTTCCACATTACTCAATCCGTAACCCCGATTTATTTTTTGAAGATCGAACCCTTTCCCATCATCTTCATATAATACCACAAATGAGTCATCTCTGACCAATAATTCCAGAGTTACCTTACTTGCGCCTGCATATTTCAAGGTGTTATTAATCAGCTCCTGTGTTATTCTGAAAACCGTGTGTTCCAGTTTGTATTCCAGTCGCTTCTCTATACCATGATGTGACAACGAAAAATTGATCAGCTGTAAGTGATTTACTTTGTTAACCAGTTCTTCCGTTGCAACTATTATTCCTTTGTCTTGCAAAGTAGAAACTTGTAAATCATCCATGATTCTGCGAAGGTCTGTGATAGAACCATCTATTAATGAAAGAGAATTGTCAATTATAGTTTTGGTGTCTTCATTTTTATCAATCGTTTTTATTTTACTCAGATAAAGTTTTGCAGTCGATAACTGAGCACCCAAATCATCATGTAATTCCGTACTGATGCGCTTTCTTTCTTTCAACAAGGCTTCCTGCGATTGTATGGTCCGCTTTAACTTATATCGATTGAAGAATAGTCCGAAAAATACAATTAATACAACTATTCCTGAAATGAGTACCAGCTGCATCATGCTTTTCCTATCAAGCTGTTGCTGCTGAATTTCTTTATCCTTGTTCAGCAACTGAATTTGATTCTCTTTCTTCTCCGTTTCATATTGTGTTTGCATCTCTGCAATTGCTTCTGCTTTAGAAATGCTAAATACCGAATCGTTGTATGATATGTATTGCTGTTGATACTTATAGGCTTCTTTAAAATCACCTTTTGCAACATATTGTACAGCTAACTCCATCGCATTCTTTGCCGACAATTGGATATCTCCAATAGCTTCCGAATGCATCAGACTCTGCTTGAGGTAATATACAGCACTATCGGGCTTATTCATCTTCCCAAATAAAATCCCCAAATTACCATAATCAATTGCAGCTGCAGGCACATCTTCCTCTTCCAAATGATAGAACAATGACTGCTTCATGTAGTAAACTGCACTATCATAAACATCCATACTCATAAAAGTTGTTGCAAGATCGCCGATAGCATAATACCGGTTTCGGTCATCTTCTAAAATTGTAGCAATGGCAATGGCTCTGCGATAAATTGGCAATGCTGATGTATATTCTTTCTTAGCATACCAAATTCCTCCTTCGTTGATTAAACATTTCAAGACACCGGTTGAATCTTCCTCTTCTTCATAAAGCGCTCTTGCCTGATGGTTAAATTTCAAAGCCAACTCAAAATCACGGTTCTTCTCATATGCAATTCCAATATTCATGGAATACATTGCCTGAGCAGATTTTAATTTTAATGATTCAGCAGATTTTAAAGCTTTCATCAAATAAAAAGAGGCAGAGTCATACTCCGCCATCTTACTAAATACCATTCCTATATTATTGTAAACCCGGGCAATTAGATCCTGATCACCTATTTGCAAACGATATTTTAAACTCTTTTTGTAGTCAGCAATCGCCTGCTGATAATTGCCCGCATCTTTGGCTATGATTCCCAGCCGCACATAACCATCGCCAAGCCCTTGTAAATAGTTAACTGGTGTCGATAATTCTATTGCTTTCCTGGCCAGCAATGCAGCTGTATCCGGATTCTCTTTCAACAATGCAAAGCTTTCTGCATTTAAATTGTTGATAAATGCTGTATCAGCTGTGCCGGACTGTGCAGCTATTTTCCCGGCATATAAAAGTATAACTAATAAAAATAATCGCAACAGCCTCTTGATCTCAGAACTCATATATGTGTTTCAGCCTACTAATATAAGTAACTTATTTGCTATTCGTGTTTTGTCTGAATTAAATTTCTAGTCAAAATGAAGTGAATTCTATTCTGACTCCGGTAATCAATCAGCACCTTCGATCCGCCAGCCGGCGGACTCAGGGCAGCGCCCCTTCGACTATGCTCAGGGCGGCGCTTGCAATTCGTCCCTTGCCACCCTTCGACTATGCTCAGGGCGACGCTTGTCCCTTGTCACTTGCCACTTGTCACCCCTCGACTAAGCTCTGGGCGATGCTTACAACCTTCAACTTACAACTTACAACCCTTCGAATAAGCTCAGGGCAGCGCCCCTCGACTAAGCTCTGGGCGGCGCTTGTCACTAAAGTGCAGTTACATTTTTTTACTTAAGCACACCCATCATCAAATTATTAAATTATCAAATCACCAAATCAATCGCAATTTATCCTTCACCTGAAGCATCACCTTCCGAACCATGTGTGGTTCCGTGGCCTTTTCGATCGACATTGCCGTCTGAATCCAATATAATTACCTCAACAATTATATTCTCAAGTACCGGGTCATAACCTGTTTCCGAATTCAAAATCTGATTGTGGTCATAAAATCCTCCACTTCCATCACCTGTGATTTTATACGTCAGAATGACACGTGCCTCATATGTATCAAAATTCTCAGGAAGCTCAACCCTTTCTAACTTGACATCCATTGGAATATCTGTAGAAATGTTTACTTGCACCTCATCTGTACTGTTAACTTTTAGAAAGGTATAGGGCATTGGGTATGGAGCATTTCCTTCGGTTGAAAAATCACCATCCAAAGGTTTCACTGTATGAAAGCCAAGTAATCTACCATTCTGATCATGTAATCTCACGGTGGTTTTGTCCATAGCACGCATTTCATCATTCATTCGAATCTGCATTGGAAAATCATGTTGTACACCGTCTTCATCATCAATGAAATAATCGAGAAAAACTGTGTCCTCAATATACGAAATTATTGGTGACTCCTCTGTGAATCCATGATTTTCTTCTATTTTGTAGATGAATTTTATGACAGGTTCACTTTCGCTTTTGTCAACCCATACATAGGGCTTATTTGGAATTAAGTTCATGGTGGGCAGGTTATATTAAATTTAAAGATTTATAAATATTTAATCTGGTGTATCGCATCTTGTCGTAAGAACGATTTGCAGGAGCTAATTCATTGGTTACCGGATTTAGAGGCCCAACGTTCTGAAACACATCACATCCATCATGAAGAGCATCCTTCAGTTTTTCCAATGGCATCAGTTCTTTGGTATTCATCATCCACTTTTGCTGCATCAATATTATTGCCCCTGATAAAACAGCTGCTGATACACTTGTACCTGATGTGATAGAATATAAAGCACCCGGATCATTAGAATTGTTTAGTGAAACCGAACATGCTCCGGGAGCAAAAATTAATTTTTCATTGACTCCCTTAAACATGCCTAAAACATCATGCAGAAATGGTGACCGGTAACGCTGAGAATATGTTGTAATTGCATTTGTTGGTAGATTTTTAAACTGATAATTAAAGTGTGCTCCCGCCGCAATTACATCCGGATGAAATGCAGGATATCCCAATCCATCCTCTCTAACAAACTCAAATGCATTGCCTGCAGATACTACTACCGGTATATTCCGTTCCTTTAATTTACGAATCGACTCGAAAATTCTATGCTTTCCAAATTTTGATTTATTAACCTGTGCATCTAATCCGTTAAATGAAATATTAACCACACCAATTTTTGCATTGGACCCGGTTCCTTCATCGAGCAACTGATGTACTTTTTGTAGCGCAAGATAAATTGACTTCCACGTGGCTGAACCCGAATTTTCATTCGTGACTTTTATGGATATTATTTCTGCATCAGGTGCGATGCCTATGCTTGAAATTTTCGAATCTTTTGCAGCAATAATTCCTGCCATGTGCGTACCATGTCCATACTTATCATTTACATCACTCTCGTTTCCATTGGTCGACAACCTAAGCTTTATGTTACTACTGAGCATACGATGTTCGAAAACACCTGAATCAATAATTACTACGCTAATCCCTTTACCGGTCAATTCAGGATGCAGCTTTCTCACCTTGTCCAATCTCGTTTGTGATTCAGTAAGCGATTCGCTGGTTATGTTATGTATTGGTATTGGCTTCTGTAATGCCGGTAATCCCTTTGGCATAGAATACCTGTTAGCATATTTCCCCCTGTATAGTGGCTTTAATTCACTGTACATTTTGCCGTTAAATTTTAAAAATGGACCCATAATAAATTGATTTATATTAAATTAGACAGAATTTCGGATATTCATGCAGCAGATGCTCATCCTGAACAAACATAATAATTAGTTTAATCGTACCCTAATTAAGTTATATGCACAAGTTTGTATTATGCTATTTCCTTCGCAAATCTCCCAACTTGCAAAAAAGTGGGCAATACACCAAAAGGGGTATATTGCCCATCTATCAAAACCTACAGTTTGAAATCAGCAACACGGCAATATTGCTGGAGTTGTAGTATAGCCCAATAATCAAAAAGCCGCTCTTTTGTCACACACAGTATTAAAGGCACTCACCTGATAAGCGCCAGAGTCCCATTTCGAGAATGTACATTCCCATCATTATCTTTAACCTTTGCAAACCAGGTATAAATTCCTTCCTGCAATTGCCCCTTTTTATCATATCCATCCCATACAGGATTCGATTGCGTTCCAGTAAATAAAATCTCGCCCCAGCGATTGCAGATATAAAATTCAAGTTCACTAACCGCAACACCAGTTACACCATAAAAATCGTTTATGCCATCTCCGTTAGGTGTGAATGCATTCGGAAACCAGATGGCAAACTCCTCCAGTATTTCAACCGGCTTAATTGTTAGTGCACTACAACCATCCGCTGAAACAGTTCTCAGTTCGGTATAATAAATTCCTTTGCCGGGAAATTTATGTTTGGGATTTTCTTCCTCCGAAATATTTCCATCCCCAAAATTCCAATGCCTGCTTACCGAATTTCCGGAACGATCATTAAATTGTACATCCGGCATTATCGCCGTTCCCGGTTGCATACTATATGTAAAATCAGGGTCAGGTAATGGGAATGCCGAAATTTCATTCTGGCGAACCAATGTGTCACTGCATCCATACGAAGAGGTACTGATTAATTGAACCGGATAAGTTCCTGCTGTGAATGTGGTCATGGGATTTTGTTCGGTCGAGACTACTCCATTCCCAAAATTCCATTCATAGGTAGTTATATTTCCGCTTGCGCTTGTAGATGTTGGAGTAAAATCAACTGCTAAAGGTTCACATCCTGCATTTAGAGATGCAGTAAAATCTGAAACCGGCAATTCCCAAACGGAAACCTGCCTTGTAATTGAATCAACACAATTTAAATCTGATGTTACAATAAGCTGAACATCGTATAATCCCGGCGCAGCATAGGTGTGCCATGAAGCTGCATAACCATTCTGAATTGTTCCATCACCAAACCGCCACTCACGATTCAAAATGTTTCCTGTGCTGACTTCACTTTGGTCCAGAAAAACCGCCGGCGACTGATCACAGGCAGAGTGAGATTCAAAATCTACTTCAGGCAAGTCAGGAACAATTACATCCATGTTTTGTACAGTAGCAACTCCATTCCAGGAATACATCGTTATAGTAACCGGATAAGCACCTGGCTGAGGAAAAGTATGCATCGGACTAACAGTAGTGTCAGGCAAACTGCCATCATTAAAATTCCATACAACAGAAAAGACAGGTCCGCAACTGATATCAAATAAAGTTGAAAAAATTACATCCGTTGTTTCACAATTTGATTGATAACTTACGTTTGCTCCGGGTTCGATACGTGGAAGCAAAACCTTTTGCATCGAATCACGGCAACCATGATCTGATTCCACATATAAAGTAACCTCAAACGGTCCCGGTGTTGTGAAAATATGTTGAGCACTAGAAGTAAAAACATTGGAAGTAGTATCACCAAAATCCCAGATAAACTGCTGCAATGTTCCGGAAATAATTGATGAGGTACTATTGAAATAGGAATTATCATCAATACAACCCGGAACAAAAGTAAAATCAACAACAGGTGCAGGCCAGATATAAATATTTCTTTCCAACGTGTCGCTGCAATTCGAATTAAACACAATCAATCTCACAGTATAATTCCCGGGAGCACTATAAATATGAACCGGATGCTGGTCGCTTGAAGTATTACCATCGCCAAATTCCCAATGCCATTGCTGAATTGGTGTTCCTGTCAGTACAAAACTGGAATCAATAAATCGGGCCTCATTCATACAAGCAATAACTTCATAAAAATTCGCATTCAGATTAGTAGGCATTATGGTTGTGTTCAATGTAACCTGACAACCGGTAACTGAAGTCATTGTCACAGAATAAGTACTTCCCAAAGCAGGATTTATTAAGGTCACATCCGGCAATGTATCGCCATTACTCCACAGGTAGCTGGCAAATCCAACAGGTGCATGCAAGGAGATGGTATTCTCTCCCGGACATAAATCACTTGAAATTGTAAACGGACTGCAAAAGCAATCAATATAAGCATATCCAAAATGTCCACCCACACCACAATCAGCAGTAGTGAATTCAATGGTTATTTGCTGACCAACGTATGCAGATAATTCTATTCCAACTGTAGTCCATGGTTTTATACGTAAATCTCCTATGCTGATAAATCCGGGAATCGTTCCACTTGCAACAACATCATAACTGCCGCAGTTAACCGGATCGTTATTTTGATCAAAAACACGAATGGAAAAACGAGGTTGTTGACTTGATGAGTGACCGGGATCTTCTAAAATTACCGCATACCGGTAAATAAATAATGCCTGATCGGGTGTTACTAAAAAAGAATAAGAAAGTCGTTCCGCCTGTGCACCAACATTGGAATTTCCCAAGCGTGCACTATACTGGCCACCGGGAGCTACCAAAGGAATTAATCCCTGAGATCGCGGATCAAATCCAGGTCCGGATACAATGGTGTGTCGGCCATTTACAATTCCATTGGTAGTTGTATTTACTGGACAACAATTGCCGATCATTCCGGTCCAGTTGCTGAAATTATTCAACTCAAAATCTGAATTCGTACAGGAGCTGACTGTTTGAGATTTGCTGGTTGTCGCAATCAATAATAAGAGCAAACACACATGATAATATCGCTTCATAATATCCGGTTTTAGGTCACAAAAAACTCTAAATCCCAATTACCCTTTGTAATGATAATCAGGAAAACCATTTTTATGATACGCGCATCTAAAATGTGGAATGAAAGTAAATAAAAAAATAACTCCGTGTAAATTATTTGATCAACTCCTCTTTTCTGTTTGTGAATAGAGTTATTCGGTAGGTGATGAAAAAAACCGATGAATCATATTGAATTCTTATTGTTTTATAATGCAGTTTACGTTCGTTGAATCAATTTCATACAAACAGAATTGCATTCGCCTATCAATAAAATGTATTGGTCACTTGATGACTGCATTTCACCTAAGAAAAACGAATACAACTTGCTCTCCACTGAACCAGAACTAAAGCACGCTTCAGGACACGAAACAAAACAGTTAGATTACTGGTCACCCATTCGACTGCGCTCAGGGCGGCGCTTGCCACTTGCCACTTGCTACTTGCCCCCCTCGGCTTCGCTCAGGGAACGAATCAGCACATCAGCACATAAGCAAATCAGCACATAAGCACATAAGCACATCATCAAATCAGCAAATCATTTGCAGTCAGTATTTAACACAAACTTCACCAAGTCCCTTTCTTTTTATATCTGGAACTAAGGTCTCTTTTTCAGGATACCCAACCGGGATCAATAAAAAAGGCTTTTCATTTTCAGGTCGTTTCAGAATTGCATTTAAAAAATTCATCGGACTTGGAGTATGTGTTAAGGCAACTAATCCACAATAATGAATTGCTTCCAATAACATTCCACATGCAATTCCTACCGATTCAGTAACATAATAGTTCGAAGTTTTTTGTCCGTTTTCTAAGTTATATGATTTTCTGAATATCGCAATCAAAAGAGGAGCCGTTTCCAGAAATGGCTTCTGCCAATTGGTTCCCAGATGCGCCAGATCTTTCACCCATTCATCTTTCATCCTGCCATGGTAGCTTAAGTATTCTTCCTCTTCCGCAGCTACTCGTATTTGAGCCTTTATTTCCTGATTGGTCACCACACAGAATATCCAGGGCTGCTTATTGGCCCCCGATGGTGCTGTTGATGCCGATAAAATTATATGGTCAATGGCTTCCAAAGGAACAGGATCGGGAGAAAAATTTCTTACTGTCCTTCGGGTATTTAAATACCGGTAATGCTCCTCACTTCGCTTAATGGTCTCCTGATCTGAATACCGGACATGATGATAAGGTATAAAGGAATAATTTTCTTCCATAACTGGTAATTTTAATCAAATGTAGTATTGTATGTTCAGAAATTTAAATTTTACTAAAGATTTAGCTTCTGTTCTGTTAAAAGCCTTTTGTAATAGCATAAATATTTTCCTTCCTTTGCATGGAATCTAATAACCCCGTTACTATGTTAAAATCATTCTCTCTGTGTTCACTCTTCTTGCTCGTTCTTTCATCTTCTATCGCTCAGGTTTCTGAAGTGATTAAGTTCGAATGTGCCGATTCAACAGGTTTCCGCGGACTTTCTGTAATCGATGATAAGTTCTTTTGGATGAGTGGTCAGCATGGCACTGTTTGCAGGAGTTTTGACGGCGGAACAAGTATTGCCTGCATGACTGTTCCCGGTTGTGAAATGATGGATTTTCGCTCTGTTTATGGCTTCGATCAGAATAAGGTAATCGTGGCAAACATAGGCTCACCGGCTAAAATGATGCTTACTGAAGATAAAGGTACCACCTGGAATGAAGTTTATAGTAACGATCATCCCGATGCTTTTATCGATGGCATCGATTTCTGGAATGATCAGGTTGGAATTGCTTACGGTGATCCTATTGATGGCAAAATGTTATTGCTGATTACTCTCGATGGTGGTAAAACCTGGAAGGATTTACCATTCGACTCCCGACCAAACCTCGAGCCCGGTGAAGGGTCATTCGCTGCAAGTGGAACATCGATTCGTTGCTATGGTGACGGCAAAGTTCATATAGCCACCGCCGGTAAGGTGTCTCGCTTGTTTACATCCGACGATCTTGGTGGCTTCTGGCAACAAAAAGCAGTGCCTATTATTCAAGGTGAACCCTCCACCGGAATTTTTTCTTTCGACTTCCTAAATGATAACCAATGGGTTTTTGTCGGAGGAGATTACAGTAAGGAAGATGGAACTACCGATCATATTTTTTTAACTGCTAATCAGGGCGAATCGTGGATTGTTCCAAAAACTCCAACCCGCGGCTATCGGGAATGTGTACAGTTTATTTCCGAAACGTCAATCATAGCTGTTGGACCGAACGGGATCGATGTTTCCAATGATAGCGGCATTAACTGGAAACCCTTCAGCGATGAAAAAGGATTTCACGTTATTCGTAAAGCCAGAACCGGCGACCTTATTATTATTGCCGGTGCCGCCGGGAAGGTATTGAGAGTTAAGATGTAAGTAGACAACACTGCTATTTGAAGGATTCAAGCATCACTTAATGGCGTATTTGCCCTTCTACATGGCATATACTTTTGAATATCAACTATTTACAAATATCAATTTTTTCTGATTTAATTTGTCCCTAAAAGACATCTTAGTTTGTCATGTGATTGTTAAATCATGTCAAATTCTAAAATCTTAAACTTATGAAAGAGTATTTATTGCTTATCCGCGAGAACATCGACAATTATGGGAAAATGACTCCCGAAGAAATGCAACAGGATATTGCTAATCACATGAAATGGGTCGAGCAACTTATTGAAAATGGAAATTTTAAAGGCGGAAATCCATTGATGCCTGACGGAAAACACATCAAAGGGAAATCAAAAATTGTTACTGATGGCCCTTACATCGAAACTAAAGAAGGAATCAGTGGCTACTACTTTTTGCTTGCTGAATCTCTTGAGGCTGTTACTGAAATAGCAAAGGGTTGTCCGTCTCTTGCCATGGGTGGAACAATTGAATTACGCGAAGTAATGCAGATGCCTGAATAATGTCGCAAAAGGGTGTTGAAAATCTGACAGCCCATCTTTTCCGGGAAAACTCGGGAAAGATGGTTGCTGTCTTGCTTCGACATTATGGTGTAACGCATCTGGATACAATCATGGATGTTGTTCAGGATGCCTTCGAAGCCGCTTTACTGAAATGGCGATTTTCCGGATTACCTGAAAATCCCTCAGCTTGGTTAATGAAGGTTGCAAAGAATAAAGCATTTAATGCAATTCAAAGGGAGAATAAGTCTACTACATTTCTGGAAGAACACTTTACTTCCAATTCCAACTATAGTATTTATGAGAATTTTTCGGATTTTGAAGGAGATGAATTATCCGACAGCCAACTAAGACTTCTTTTCTTGTGCTGTCATCCTAAACTATCACCTCAAAATCAAATTATAAGTACCCTTTACATTTTGTGCGGATTCGGTATACCGGAAATTGCAAATGCTCTTTTGATGAAAGAAGAAGCAGCAAAAAAAGCACTTTCCCGATCGAAAAACTTGTTCAAAGAATCAGGAAACTTATTGCTTAAAGATAACTTTCATCCTTCTCCCGATCAAATTGATATGGTTAATACCATCACTTACCTGATGTTTAATGAAGGATATAAAACCACAAGATCACCACAGAGTATCGACCACGATCTTTGTTTTGAAGCAATTCGTTTAACAAAATTAATTCTGAATCTGAACGATGAAAATAAATCTGAAAGCCAGGCTTTGCTTGCGCTGATGTTTTTTAATCTCTCCCGTTTCGAATCGCGTTTCGATGAAAAAGAAATACCGCTGACTCTGGAAGAACAAAACCGAGATAAATGGAATAACATTTTTATTGAAGAAGGATTTTCTTATTTAAAGGAATCCACCTCTTCCGAAAAAGTTACACGATATCATGTTGAAGCATGTATTGCATCGCTCCATGCGGCTGCACCTTCGTTTACCGAAACTCCGTGGCCGCAAATTGCCGCACTTTATAGTACTCTTGAAAATATTTCCGCTCCCAATCCTTTAATTGAATTGAATCGAATTATTGCTCAAAGTTACTTTCTGCCTTTTAATCTGATTATTGAAAAGCTTGATTCTATTTATTCTGATAACGATGAGCGCCTTCAGTTTTTGCTTTCAACTTCAAAAGGCGATATTTATAAAAGGAATAAAAAATATAAACTCGCTGCTGCTGCTTTTCAACAAGCATTGAACGTTGCAAATTCGCCAACCGATTTTCGCTTTGTACAGAAAAAGATTGAAGAATGTATGAAAGCCGATTAAATTTAATCTGCTTTACATTTATACTTTATTCGTAATTTCACTGTTCTGTTCTTTCAGAAATTCCTCATGCGACTGTTGCTATTATTCCTTTTCTTCCAATACTTTGCCTCTGCTCAAGGGGCATGGACTTCCAAAGCGCCCTTTGCGGGGATGAACAGGGATGACGGTGTCTCATTTACCATCGGTCAGTTTGGATACCTCGGAACCGGTATGGATGCCGGATTTGGTCTCACCAAAGACTTTTGGCGGTATGATCCTTCTTCTAATTCCTGGAGTCAAGTTGCGGACCTTGGTGGGACTAAAAGGCAATATAGTGCCTCTTTTGTGTTAAATTCAACTGGATATGTGGTTTCAGGTATCGATGAAAATGGTGTTTATCAGACTGATAACTGGGCATACGACCCGATTTTGAACTCCTGGTCTCTTAGATCACCATTACCCGCAGCTGGCCGTTCGGGTGCCAGAGGTTTCTCTCATTCGGGTAATGGGTTTGTAGTTTCAGGAAGAAATCAATCAACCTGCTTTGATGATTTATGGATTTATAATCCCACCTCCGATTCCTGGGCTCAAGGCCCCAATATGTCTGGATTACCTCGCTTTGTTGCTGCCGGATTTAATTCGCCAAATGGTTTTCATATAGGCACAGGCCGTGATATTGCCGGAAATTATTTCGATGATTGGATGGAATTTGATGTGAATGCTAACCAATGGAACATCCTGAACAATTTTCCTTCAAGTCCAAGAAGTCATGCCATTGCATTTAGTATTCCTCCCTATGGCTACATCGGAACCGGTATAAGTAGTGCCAATAGTTATTTTCGCGATTTTTATCGGATAGATCTTGCAACCGGAAACTGGACTGCCGCAACTGCAATGCCCGGGAATTCCAGAAAAGGTGCTGCTGCGTTTGTGATTAATTCAAAGGCTTATGTAGGCATTGGTATCGATAGCTCTAATTTCAGGTTAAATGACTTTTACGAATTCGAACCAGACACCGCAACCGGCTTTAGTGATGTTATTAGTATGAATACTTCCATAATTTCATACCCCAATCCATTCTATGAAAAAACAGAATTGCTTTTGTCGAATGAAATTGAGAATGGTTCTTTGATTCTATATAATGCAAAAGGTTCCAAAGTACTTGAAATAATCATTGAAAATAAATCGAAAATTAACATTTCAGGTGATGAACTTTCACCGGGTATTTATTTTCTTTGCATCACCTCAAACAATAAAATAATTGCAACATCCAAATTGATCAGGTTAGAAAAACCATGAAGACACTTAAGATAATAGCAAATATTTTACTGATCCTTACAGGAATCAATGCCATTGCTGCCGGATATTCATTCATTGCTGATCCAACAGGCAGCGGACTCGGAATTACAGTTGACTATTTAAAACATGCACCTTTCAGCAACTTTCTTATTCCGGGAATAGTTCTGTTTACTGTGGTAGGACTAGGTGCACTCTTCACTGCGTATGTTTCGTTAACCGGAAGAAAATTTTGGCCCATCATGTTTCTTGGTTACGGGGCTGTGCTTTCCGGATGGATCATTATTCAATATATCATGCTGCAGGCTTTTCACCCCTTACAAGCAGTATTTTTTAGTATCGGATTATTCCTCACTGTAGTCGGCCGATTGCAGGTATCTCGTAAATAATTCATTCGTCACATCTTAATGTGATTTATAGATCAATTCTTTAGAGTTATCTAACTTTGTCTGCAATCACTTGCCAAACAACACCTATGAAAAATTCAATTGCTTTAATAGTACTGTGCTTTTTATGCGCAGTTTCCTTCAAATCGTTTTCTCAAACGCATCAAATAACCGGTCGAATTACTGGAACAGGCGGAGAGCTTCTTATTGGTGCTGTTGCAGAACTTCGCAATGCAAAAGATTCATCGCTGGCCAAAGTCAGTGTTGCTGATGTTAATGGTGTTTATCATCTGGAAAATCCGAAAGCTGGTAGTTACTTTATTAAAACCAGTTTCCTGGGTTACGATGCATGGTTCAGTGAATTGTTCAGTTACGATGGCGCATCCACAAAAACTATTTCCGAAATAAAAATGAAAGCTACAGCTGTTCAATTAAAATCAGCTGAAATTTCTGCCTTCCGTCCGTTAGTTGAAGTGAAAGCCGACAAAACTGTATTCAATGTAGAAAGCAGTATCAACTCAACGGGATCAACTGCATTTGAACTGTTGCAAAAAGCTCCAGGAGTAGTAATCGATAACAACGATAATGTTTCACTTAAAGGAAGAGGCGGTGTTATGGTGCAGATTGATGGAAGACCCACGCGCATGACGGAAACGGAACTGGCAGATTACCTGAAAAGTATTCAAAGTACAGATGTGGAATCTATTGAACTTATCTCAAATCCTTCATCCAAATATGATGCTGAAGGCACTGCAGGAATCATTAACATCAAACTAAAAAGAAACAAAAACTATGGTACCAATGGATCTTTAACTGCCGGATATGCCATTGGTAAATATTCCAAATATAATACTGCTATTACGTTAAACACCAGAACTCCCAAGCTAAACATCTTCACTAACTATAGCAACAATTGGGGTGATCGTCAGAATGAATTTTATCTATATCGCGAACAAAGTCCTTACACTTTCACACAGTCATCTATTTCAAAAAGAAGTGGCTTAAGTCACAACTATAAAGCTGGCCTCGATTACACCATCAACAAAAAAAATAACATTGGCTTAATGGTTACCGGAAATTACAGCGATACCAAAAGCATTCAAAC
>CAUJFJ010000041.1 GCA_963169675.1 Bacteroidota bacterium | reverse complement strand
GCAAATCGGGTTGACGACCAGTCGAAGTCGGGATTATCCCAGTTGGTTCTGGTAACATTAAGACCCTTTTTAATTAGTGCATCAGCAACCAAACCATCTTCAGTGATGATATTACTAATGTACCAATCATCTTCTTTCGTTTGAAGATATCTTTTATCGGTAAGCAGTGTTATGTCGAACAAGTTGATGAAATTTAAATCTGAATTATGGAAATTATATTAAAAAATAATATAACCAGTTAAAATTACTTTTTGAGTATTTTGCGGGATAATGTCCTGTCAATTGATGTTAATGTTAAGTTATAAACACCAGGAGCTAAATTTGCAATATCTAATTGAAAGCTTCCAACTACTTCGTTTTTTTGAAATGAGAAATTCTGCACTGTTTGGCCTAAAGTATTGGTGACAATTCCGGAATAAACTCCAGAAAAGTTATTGTCAATTTGAATCGTAACATTATCATTTACAGGATTAGGATACACCAACAACTGATTTACATCTCCTTGAATTTCGGAAACATTAAGTGGTGCTGCAGTCTTCCACAATTCAAAATTTTGTGGATTGGCTGCATTAAAAAAATACAATTCATTCAATGTTGGGAAAGCGTGCATGTAAGATGGTTCCAAAAATGATTGCAGTAATGCTGTACCCGTATTGGTTCCATCACTTGTCCATAATTCTTCATTAGTGCCAGTAGTGCTGAATATGATGTAATATTTGTTATTATAGAAAAACATTTCATCGATATTATCCAATGTTCCCAAATTCTTAATTAAAGTAGTTCCAGCAATTGAGCCATTGGATTTCCACAACTCTAAATTGCCAGATGCAGACAACTCATAAAAGAAGGCTTCCGGGAATCCTGTAAAATGATGAAAGTAATAAGAGCTATTATAAGTATGCAAATTCGTGGTGCCGTTAACAGTTCCATTAGTCACCCATAGATGGTAACTGTTGCCAGGTGCAGCTAAAATAAAGTAAAATTTATTATCAGTAATAGTAGAAGTAATCAGATTTCCATAACTGCCAAGTTGCTTTACAATTGAAGTACCACTTGGCAAGCCATTTGTTTTCCAAAGTTCCATCACACCTGTATTATCCTTTTTAAAGAACCAGGTATCAGTGCTGCTTCCTGTGTTTACTACATTGTAAAGTGTATATCCGTTCGTAAGGAATACGGTTCCGGCCGCTGTTCCATCACTGACATACAAGGAAGTTCCGGAAGGTGAAGTTGGCGTGTAATAATAAATATTCCCAACTTCAACCATTTGTTCAATAAATAACTGAGAGCCAAAATTACCAATGAGAGGTGTTGTGCCGGTTGCGAGTTCAAGCTTTCTCAAATTTACAATACCCTGAGCAGTTCGTTCAAAAAAATAGAGGTCATTACTTGCCTGATAAAAATGAAAATTAGATATTTCAGGTGATATCCCTTCTAAATTAGTGCCTGCATTAGTTCCATCAGAAACATACAAGAATGTAGATCCGGTTGCTGCTTTTATTGAAAAATAACATACAGTATCTCTGACGACCAAATTATTACAAATAGTACTTGTTCCGAGTGTTTCCACCAAAGTAGTGCCTGCTACGGTGCCATCCGACTTCCACAGTGAAACAATATCGCTTGAATTTCCCTGCAGAAAAAACATTTCATTACTTGTTGGCAATTTGAACGGTTTCAGAACAAAATCAAAATTCAAAATAAAAATGGTGCCTGCTACAGTGCCATCACTGGCCCATAATTTTCCACTTCCGCTACTGCCATAAGAAATGTATGTCATTTTTCCGTTGGCTTCCGGCCAGACAGCACTTTTGGTATATGTGCCGAATGAAATAATCATGGTAGTTCCAGCTACAGTGCCATTGGTTTTCCACAATTGCATTTGTCCGGATGCACTATATTCGATGAAAAACAAATCTGAACTTCCCGGAATTGAATGGAATTTGCCGGGGTTTTCAAATGTCGCGAGAAAGGAAGTTCCAAAAGCAGTTCCATCGCTTACCCATAGTTGTTCAGTAGTACCGGTTGTCCCTAGAACATAATAATTCTTAGTCCCAAAACTAAAAACGGTGTCCGGCTGATCAAAACTTCCCAGGTTTTCAACCTGTGTAACCTGAGCATGAACCGGATTCAGACAAATAAATAAGGAGGCAATAACAAGGGCTATACAACAAATGGCATGTTTCATCTGAAAGCGAATTTTTAACCTTTCAAATATACAAAATTTCCAAAACAGGCTCCAAACGAAAAAAGTTCGCAGGGCCTGACTTAATATTTGCCAGAAGGAATTTAATCGGTTCTGAGAGTCAATTCTAAAAAAATTGAGCTGACAGGGAGAAACAATATCAGGATTTTATCAAACCCTTACTACATCTAATTAATACTTTACTAGTCTGAAACTTTTTTGGGCTTCTTCACAATGAAGTAAGTATAAGCCTGCAGCTAAGTCTGAACCATCAACCAAATTTAGTCCGCTATTTAGTTCAACGATTCTGATTAATGTTCCTGTTGTACTGTACAACTTTGCAGTAACAGGTTTTGTAACATTAATCTGAAATGAATCATCAAACGGATTGGATAGAATACTGATGTCATTCACGTTTGCTAATTCGGGAATAGCCGTTGGATTTGAAACCGGTTTAATCATTAAAAGTCCAATATCTTCGTTAATTGCAGAACCCAGTACAATAGTGCCTGTTAAGAAAATATTACCATTATTAGCCACCAGAAACGAATTTGCAAATTCATCAACTACTCCTGTAACAAAATTCTTAGTATAATATCCGGTACCATTAAAAGTTAAATCCAGCACTCCCGATGAATCGATGCGCGTTATCAAATAATCAAATCCATTGGAACCAATTTCAGCTGCTCCTGAAACCAATATTTTATTATCTTCTACCACTTTTAGTTCTGTTGGTTCAGCACTCCCGAAACCTACCGTTACATTTACTTTGCCGTTAGTACCAAACGATGGGTCAGGCAATCCATTACTTAAATATCTTGCAACTCCGATACTTGTATTCGAAGTTTGCACGGTAGCTGTAATAATAATTCTCTCCTGATCATCCAGGTCAAGTCCATACATGTAGGAACTACTTGTAAAGCTAACTGTTGCGTAACCGATGCCCGCAAAAGTATTGTCAAGAGTTCCGGTTGAATCAATTTTCAGGATCATGGAATTAGCGCCCGCTAAGCCTCCAAAAACAATTTTATTATCAGAAAGCACTCTGATTCCAGTTCCAAATTCGGCAAAGCCGGTTGGATTATACAATTTCTTACCATCAAAATCAAAGGATGCATCGAGTTGGCCGTTATCTGTAACCTTAACCACAAAAAAATCATTATCGAGTGGAGTGCCTCCGGTTCTGGTTGCGCCTGTTATGTAAATATTCCCCTGGCTGTCGAAGTCAAAATCACTTCCCAAATCGGGTTGTGTACCTGCTCCGGTAAGATCAACAAAAAGCACACCTGTGCCATTGAAAGTATTGTCTAACACTCCATTGGTGTCGAGCCGGCATATCATAAGATCCTGACTATTTCCTGTTGCAGCTCTGCCTGTATTTAAAATCACGATCCGTCCATTGGCATCAATTTTCAACGTAGGAGCCTGTCCACCGATCGACCCTTGATTTCCCATGCTGATAAAAGCTTTACCATCCCCACTAAAAGTTGAATCGAATGAATAATCCTGATAAATTCGGGAGACACATAATTCAAATGCACCAGTGCCCTGATTCTTACTTAGTCCAACGAAAACCAATTTTTGATCCTGCTGGATATCACATCCAAATCCTCTGTCAATGTTGTTGTAAAAATTGGAAATTGCCATGCCATTCCCATTAAAAACAGAATCAGCAATATATGTTTGAGCATTTGAAATCCCAAAACTCAGGAGTGAAAGAGATAAAAATAAAAGAGTAATTTTTAGATTAATTAGATTCTTCATAAGGCTTTTCAATTTAGTCTCAAAAGTAATAGATTAACTCTACAAGATTGATGTCGCTAAAGGTAAAATAGGTAGAATTATATCTACTAAATATACTTATAAGCCAAAATTAGAATTTAAATTATACGATTTAGCTAAGCTTAAACCTGTATCGTCTTCCACTTTCCCTTCTTGAAGAAATACCAGGCAATAAGGGCAATAGCCGTTTCAGCAACTGGAATAGCAATAAAAGTTCCGGTAGCTTTCATATCGAAAACTATTGCCAGGGTGTATGCCAAAGGAATCTGGAATAGCCAAAAGCCAACGAAATTTATCATGGTTGGTGTTTTGGTATCACCTGCACCGTTCAAAGCCTGAGTCATTACCATACCGATTCCATAAAAAATAAATCCGGCACCAATAATGTTTAATGCTTCAACACCATAAGCTACAACACCTGGCTCTGTAGTGAATATAGAAATTATTGGACCAGCCGCAAAGAGAAATAACAACATAACAAAAAACATAAAAATTACATTGTACTTCATGGTGATCATCACACTTTGTTCTGCGCGTTTAATTTCTTTAGCACCCAGATTTTGTCCTACCAAAGTTGCAGCAGCGTTACTCAATCCCCATGCGGGTAGAATAAAGAAAACAAGATTTCGCATCGCAATCTGATAACCTGCAGAGGCTGTGGTGCCGCCGGTTTCAGCTACAATTTTCGACAAAACAATCCAGCTACCACTGGCAATTAAGAATTGGAAAGTGGCAGGCCAGGCAACTGTTATCAGCGATTTAATGACTACCCAATCGATTTTGAAATGACTCTTTAGCAATGTGAGGGATCCTTTACTTCCTGATAACTGATAAAGCTGATATACAACTCCGGTGCTGCGTGCAATTACGGTAGCAATTGCTGCACCTTCCAAACCATAAAAATGAATTAAAATAGGATCGAGAATTATATTGACAATACTTGCCAACCACAAACTCTTCATAGCAATAGCAGCATTTCCTGCTCCTCTGAAAATTCCATTGATTAGAAAAATGAGAATAATAGAAACAGAACCACCAAACATAATTCGGGTAAAGCCGGCACCTTCTTTTACTACCTCATCACTGGCACCCATCAACGATAAAATTTCTTCAGCAAAAACAACACCGGCAATACTTATTGCAATTGTTGCAACCAAAGAAACAATGATTGCCTGAGCACCTGCATGCGATGCTGCTTCCGGATTTTTCTCACCGATTCTTCGTGCTACAATAGCAGTTGCACCGGTACTTAAACCGATGGCAAGAGAATATACTAACGTAATCACCGATTCTGTTAAGCCAACAGTAGCAATAGCATTTTCACCAAGCTTGCTCACAAAAAACATATCGACCACCGCAAATACACTTTCCATACTCAATTCGAGTATCATCGGTATTGCAAGTAAAACAACCGCCTTTGGAATACTTCCTTTGGTATAATCTACCTCCTTGCCATCAAGGGATTGACGCAAAACAGACCAAAATCTGATGAGTGAAGATTTAAGAGACATGAACTTTCCGGTAAGACTGGGCAAAACTAAGAAAAGTAGCGGAAAAAATGACTTAAAATATAAATTTACGATTAATTAACTTCTGCGATCCTTTTTATATCGTTTCCCGTACTTTATTTTCTTCAAATCTTCACGGGTAACTTTAATATTTACTTTCTTATTCTTATCTTTCTTTTCATGATGTGATTTCCCTTTGGCAACATGCTTTGGTCTTTTCACTTCAATGATTTTCATATTGATAACCGGTATTTCTGATTGAATAAGTACATCAGAAATTTCAATTTCAGCAGGCATTTTTTTCATGGACATTTTACGACCCATTAATTGTTCCACATTTACCTGATTGCTTTTATCGAATTCTGAAATAAAAGTAATTGCAATTCCTTTTTTACCTGCACGACCTGTTCTTCCGATACGATGCATATAATTTTCAGCAACAGGAGGAACATCAATATTAATTACATGGGAAACTTCAGCAACATCCATACCACGAGCCATGATATCAGTTGCAATAAGAATACGACACTTGCCGGATGAAAAATCCTCTACCGTTCTAAATCTGGTATTTTGATTTTTATTCCCATGAATGATCGAAAGGTTATCAGGGAACAATGGTTCCAGCCTTTCGAATATTTCATCAGCAATAGCCTTCCCGGAAGCAAACACAAGTACTTTCGACATCTTCTCATCCGTGGTCAGCAGATGTTGCAGAAAATTCATTTTAGTATTAAAATTAGGAACCTTATATCCAATTTGAGTAATATTTGAAAGTGGGGTTCCTGTTGGAGCAGCTTCAATTTTTAATGGAGATCTGAAATTTCGGAAAATAAAGGCTTCAACTTCCTCAACCAAAGTAGCGGTAAACATCAGACTTTGTCTTTTAACCGGAAGCAGATCAATAATATTTTGAAGTTGCGTTCGAAAACCGAGATTCAACATCTCATCAACTTCATCAATTACAATTTTTTTAATGGCACTACTTTTTATGGTTCCGTTCAATATTAAATCATTCAATCGACCGGGAGTAGCAACTACTAAATCGACGCCTTCATTAATCGCTGCCATCTGCGACTTTATATTCGCACCACCATACGCACCGGTTACTTTGAAATTCATGTAAGAAATCAATTTCTCAACTTCACTCACAACCTGAGCAACCAATTCCCTGGTGGGAACAATTACCAACATTTCGGGATATCTCTTTCCGGTAAATTGCCATTGGCGAATCAGTGGTAACAGATAGGCGAACGTTTTTCCGGTTCCCGTTTGAGCAATTCCCAGCACATCACTTCCAGCCATAATTGGCGAAAAAGCCTTCTGCTGAATCGTAGTTGGATGGACCAGTTCGAGCTCTTCAAGAGCCTTAAGAAGAGGCTTGGTTAAATTTAAATCACTGAATGTCATACTGTTGGCACTAATCATAGCTTACAAAAGTACGCTTTTAAAGGCTTATTTTCCCGGAATAATG
>CAUJFJ010000040.1 GCA_963169675.1 Bacteroidota bacterium | reverse complement strand
ACCCGTTGTGTTATTGTCAAATGATATTTTAATTAATTTAATAAATTATTCACACCTAATTATTTGTTTTATCGAGGATTACTTTACCATTTTTAACCAAAAAAATCAAAACATGAAAAAGATCAGTTTATTTATTGTTGCATTGATGCTGTTGCACTTTGCAGATGTTTCAGCACAAGGAAAATTTTTAACCAGAGAAGGGAAGGTGCACTTCTTTAGCAAAGCACCTATGGAAGAAATTGACGGCGTAAATAAAAAAGCTACCAGTATTATTGACACCCAAACCGGACAAATTGAATTTTCTATTCTCATGAAAGCATTTGAATTTGACAAAGCTTTAATGATGGAACACTTCAATGAGAATTATGTGGAATCAGATAAATTTCCGAAGTCTGTTTTCAAAGGTGTTATTTCTAATAACAGTGAAGTTAAGTGGACTGTTGACGGTACCTATCCTGTAAAGGTCGCTGGTAAAATGACATTGCATGGCGTTACAAAAGATATGAATGCGGATGGTACTATCACTATCAAAGGAGGAAAACCAACTGCAACTTCAACTTTTAATTTGTTGATTAAAGACTACAACATTGAAATTCCAAAAGTTGTAAAAGACAAGGTTGCGGAATCTGTGAAGGTTGTTGTTGAAATCAGTTATGAACCCTTTCAGGCTAAATAATTAAATCGGTTTCTATGAAGAGTAGTCTGAGAGTTTTAGCATCATTCATACTTTTATTCATATCGGTTCCTGCATGGTCTCAGACCGATTTGCTGGATATGATCTCGGATGAAGATGAATCGACTGAACGGGAATATGTAACCAATGCTTTTAAATCGACGCGGGTAATTGGTTCTCATTCACTGGAACATGTTGCCGGTGGAGTACTCGATTTCAGAATCATGCACCGTTTCGGAAATATCAATGGTGGAGGATATGAGTTGTTTGGATTAGATCAGGCAACAATAAGGCTGGGACTCGATTACGGAGTTACAGATCGCATCACTGTTGGTTTTGGAAGAAGTTCTTTATATAAGGAACTCGATGGTTTTGTAAAATACCGGTTGCTTTGGCAATCGAAAGGTAAGAAGGCAATACCATTATCAATTATCTTAGTTTCCGGAACTACAGCGAACATGCTAAAATGGTCAGATCCCGACAGAAAGAACTACTTCAGTTCAAGAATGGGTTTCTACCATCAGATAATTATAGGACGCAAATTCTCAGATGCCTTTTCTTTGCAGATTGCACCTATGATGGTTCATCGCAATCTTGTAAAAACCAACGATGATAAACATGATATCTATGCTGCTGAAATTGGTGCCCGGGTTAAATTAACCCGACGTTTGGCTTTAACTGCCGATTATTTCTACATTTTACCTGATCAGCTTCCCGATGAAAATACACATCCGTTATCGATTGGATTTGACATTGAAACCGGTGGTCACGTATTCCAGCTGCATTTCACCAATGCTCCTGCCATGAACGAGAAAACATTTATTACAGAAAATAAAGGTGATTGGTCGAAAGGTGATATTCACTTCGGCTTCAATATATCAAGAGTATTTACCCTGGATAGCGGTAAAAAGAAATAGAACGTGTCGCGTTCTATACCCGATCAATCTGGATGGTGTGATTCAGATGATTGAAATGTGTTTTGGTGACCCGGAAGTCCTCGCTTCCGGGTTTTTTTATGTTTTATGATTTTATACTACCTTTGAGAAACTAAAAAATGAAATGGTAAAGCATGTTGTTATTTCCGGTGCTGCCGGACAATTAGGACGCGTTGTTTGTCGCGAGTTTTTAGCTGCCGGATATTTTGTTCATGCACTTATTTCAAAACACGATACAACTGAATGGGATTTAAGTTCCGGATTTATTTCAGTTCATAAACTAGATTTAACCGATAAACTTGAGGTTGAGCAATTCACTAGTTTGTTAAAACAGTCGAAAATAGCTGTTCATGCTGCGTTATTTCTGGCTGGTGGTTATGCGGAAGGTACTATTAAAAACACAACCAGGGAGCAGATAAGCATGATGTTTAAAGTTAATTTTGATACAGCATTTTATCTGTCTCAAGCACTGTTCAATGAAATGAATGCTTTGACCTCAGAAGGATATTTGTTTTTTGTGGGTGCGCGACCTGCCATTGAACCGGAAAAAGGAAACAATGCAGTTGCCTATACGCTTTCTAAATCTGCATTGATTAATCTTGCTCAACGGTATAGTCTAACTCCTGAAAATGTAAACATTCATGCTCATGTCATCATTCCATCTGTAATTGATACACCTGTGAACAGAGTTAATATGCCTGATGAAGACTTTTCTCAATGGGTCACTCCTGAAGCTATTTCTGAACGAATAATTCAAATCATAACCAGAAATGATAGGCCGTGTTTGATTGTTAAGATGTATGAAGAATAATGCGTTTGGCATTGTTATTGTTGCACACCTTTTAACAGCTTAATTATTGTGTTTTTCACTTGAATTTTCAAACCTAAATTAATCTTAGGTTGTATGATTTCATTCTTTATAGGAGGAATTGTCACTTTTTATTCAGGTTTAGATGTTTTATTCCAGTTTCTTTCATCATTATTTTAGGATAACCAACAGTGGAATTCGTTTCAAAATCAATTGCATAGCTTAAGTTTTGTATTGCCAAACATGGGTTTTTCTGTTCAAACACTACTTTTTCTTACAAAATTGTAGAGTCAACTCAATCGATTCAATGACGTATCAGGGATAGGATAAATTTGGTAGTGATAAACCTATCATTCACGATTAATCCTCCTGACATGAGTAAACAGCTACAAAAAATCTTACTGATCACAATCACGGCATTACTGCTGATGGTACAGTTCAGAGAGGCCAAAGCAAGCCATGCAATGGGTGCTGACCTTACGTATGAGTGTCTCGGTGGTAATACCTACAAAATCAGAGTTTCATTTTACCGCGATTGTATTGGTATACCGGCACCCAACAATGTTTTTGTAAATATCCGTTCAGTTACCTGTGGCCAAAATCTTGGTATTACCTGTAATCCGATTCCTGGAACCGGACAAGAAGTAACACCATTATGTCCCTCCGCAGTTTCATCTTGTAACGGTGGAATATTTACCGGAATTCAGGAATGGGTGTACGAAGGAGTGATCACTTTACCCATGCAATGCACCGACTGGGTATTCAGTTATAATTTGTGTTGCCGGAATGCTGCAATTACTACAATTACCAACCCAGGAACAAGTACATTTTATATCTATGCATCTTTAAATAATACCATTAGTCCTTGTAATACTTCTCCGACATTCTCGAACAAACCAGTTCCTTTTGCATGTGTTGGGCAGCAATATTGCTTTAATCATGGTGCTTATGATGCAGATGGCGATTCCTTGGTTTATTCCTTAATTACACCTTATCAGAATGCTACAACTACAGTTGATTATATTCCACCATTTAACGCTACTGATCCTCTGACATCTTCACCTGCGGTATCATTTAATCCGGCAACAGGTGATATTTGCATGACACCACAAAATCTGGAAGTTACTGTGATGGCAGTTCTTGTTTCTGAATATAGAAATGGAGTGCTGATTGGAACTGTAGAGCGTGATATCCAAATTACTGTATTAAATTGTAATAATACATTACCAACTTTATCAGGTATTAACGGAACGAATAATTTTGATATCACCGTTTGTGCCGGAGAACCTTTATGTTTTGATATCCTTTCAACAGATCCAGACGCAGGTCAAAATGTTTTTATTAACTGGGATGGTGCAATTCCGGCTGGTACCTTCACATCGAATGGAGCAACTCGTCCAACCGGTACATTTTGCTGGACTCCGACTCAGGCAGATATTTCATCAAATCCATATTGTTTTACAGTGCGGGTAAATGATGATGCCTGCCCAATGATCGGCGCTCAGATCTACTCTTATTGCATCAATGTAATTGGTATTAACGTGAGTGCCGGCCCCGATCAGTTTATTGCCTGTAATGACCTTGCAACTGTCAGCGTCACTGCTTCCGGTGGAACAGGAAATTATACTTATTTGTGGAGTAATGGTGTTACCTTACCAATTCAAACAGTTGGAGTAGGTACCTATATTGTCACTGTAAACGATGGTGTTTGCTCGAATCAGGATACAGTTGTCGTCGCAAATGCTTTTGAGCCAACTGCAGCCTTTACTGCTGTAGGTACTTGTCCGAACACTCCGGTTCAGTTCACTGATCAGTCAACTTTACCCGGAGGTACTATTATCTCCTGGAACTGGAATTTTGGTGATGGAGGAACTTCTACTATTCAAAATCCAATTCATCAGTTCCCGGGTCCCGGAACGTATAATGTTTCTTTAATAATTGAGACTTCATTCGGATGTATAGATACCGTTGTGGTACCTGTTACTATTGCACCACCTCCGGTTGCTGCGTTCAATGTGGGACAAGGTTGTGTAGGCACGTCATTAACATTTAATAATACCACAACACCTCCCGGAAATTATAACTGGAACTGGAATTTTGGAAATGGCACTGGTTCAACATCCCAAAATCCAGGTGTTGTTTATGCAAATCCAGGTACCTATACCGTAACATTGGTTGCCGGCGATACCACTGGTTGTGCTGATACTACAGTACAACAGGTTGTGATAAATCCGTTACCAATTCCGGCGTTCACTTATTCTGCAGTTGCCTGTCAGGGTGGAAATATCACTTTCGTGGATAGCTCCAACGGAAATGGTGGAACCATCACAGGATGGGACTGGACATTTGGAAACGGTCAGACTTCAAACGGTTCAAATCCGGTTATCAATTATCCCAATCCCGGAAATTACGATGTTACTTTAGTTGTAACAAATAGTTTTGGGTGTACGGCTTCCATCTTACAAACAATTGCTATTAATCCGCCTCCGGTAGCGAATGCCGGGGCCAATCAGGTTATTTGTTTAGGTGGTACAGCAACCCTGGTTGCTTCGGGTGGAGTAACCTATTCCTGGAGTCCCGGAGGATATACCACAGACGTAATTAATGTGTCTCCTTCAACCAATACTACCTATACTGTTACCGTTACAGATGCAAACGGATGTACTGCTTCGGCTACTGTAAATGTGAATGTAAATCCACTTCCTGTAATCAATGTTTCTCCGTCACAAGCTATTTGTCTGGGGCAGTCTGTTACGCTCACTGCTACAGGAGGAGTCACCTACAACTGGAGTCCTTCAGGAAATACAACCGGTACCATAACAGTTTCTCCGGGTTCATCAACAACTTATGCAGTAACAGGCACCAATGCCAATGGATGCAGTGCTACGAATTTCGTATCTGTAACAGTTAATCCTTTGCCAAATGTTAACCTCTCTAACTTGTTTATTTGTGCCGGAATCAGTTCCTCATTGAATGCAGGAAATCCGGGAAGTACTTATTTATGGTCGAATGGACAAACGACACAATCAATTCCAGTTTCATCACCAGGAGTTTATTCAGTAACTGTTACCAATCAGTTTGGATGTACCGGTGGCGATTCTAGTGTTGTTAGTCAGGGAGGAACTATAGTTAACAATTTAACCAACGTAGCATTCTGTGCAGGTGGTAGTGCAGTTCTGGATGCAGGAAATCCCGGAAATAGTTTCTTATGGTCAAATGGATCGACTTCACAAACCATAACTGTAAATGCAGCAGGAGCTTATAGTGTAACCATAACTGATGCTAATGGTTGTTCAGGAACACTTTCAACAACGGTGAATGTAAATCCTTTGCCTGATGCACAGTTCACACCAAACGATGTTTGTATTAATGAGCCTATGCAATTTATGGATGTATCTACCATAGGCTCGGGAAGTATAACCGGATGGTCGTGGAGCTTTGGCGATGGAAACGTATCGCAACAACAGAATCCTTCTCATTATTATCCTTCATCCGGTACATTTGCTGTTACTCTGGTGGTTACATCTGATATGGGATGTGTCGATAGTCTTATAAAAACCTTTAATGTATTTCCATTACCAGCAGCAAACTTCACTTTCCTTAACAGTTGTGAAGGAAATGCAGTTAGCTTTACGAATACCTCTACGACTTCTGTCGGAAATATTACCGGATGGCAATGGTCATTTGGTGATGGTGCTACAGCATCTCAGCAAAACCCTGCGCACACATACAGTGCACCAGGAATTTATCCTGTTGATTTATTGATAACAACTGCAGGTGGTTGTGTCGATAGCATCCAGAAACAAATTACAATAAGTCCGTTACCAGTTGCTTCGTTTACTGCAGGACAAAGTTGTAAAGGATCTCCTGTTGCTTTCAATAGCACGTCAGCTGTTCCCGGCGGTGTTCTTTCATCCTGGTTCTGGGATTTTGGAAATGGAACTACTTCGGTATTGCAAAATCCTTCAGCTGTTTACAATAATGCAGGAACATACAATGTATCACTGATAGTGACAAGTTCAAATGGCTGTAATGATACAATTTCACAACCCGTATTAATTAATCCACTTCCTGTTCCTGATGCCGGTTCACCACAAATATTGTGCAGAGGAACTTCCGCAACATTGAATGCAACAGGAGGAGTATCATACCTGTGGAGCAATGGAAGTACTACACAGTCAACTTCAGTCACGCCAGTGGTAAATTCAACCTATCATGTTACAGTAACAGATGTTAATGGATGTTCTGCTTCAGACAGTGTAAGAGTTTATATTAATAACCTTCCAAACGTTTTTGCAGGTCCCGATAAAACTGTTTGTGCAGGAAGTCCAGTGACCTTGAATGTAACCGGTGCTTTGTCGAATATTTGGATGCCGGGAAATATTACAGGCAATTCGGTGACTGTTTCACCAATGCAGACTACAACTTACATAGTTACCGGTACCAGTTCGAATGGATGTACGAATACCGATACAGTTACAGTAAATGTTAATCCATTGCCTTTAGCAAATGCAGGTCCCGATCAAATGATTTGCGAAGGAACAACAGCAACCATTACTGCAACCGGTGGTGTAAGTTATCAATGGACTCCAACCGGCTCATCAGCAGCATCCATTTATGTTAACCCAACATTACCTAGTGTATATGCAGTTCAGGTTACAGATGCTAATGGTTGCAAAGCATGGGACTCCGTTTCTGTTGGTATTAATCCTACCCCGATAGCAGATTTATCCCCTGCATTCATTTGTATTGGAACAACAACAATTCTTGATGCTCAAAATCCCGGGTCATCCTATTTATGGTCTCCAAACGGAGAAACAACACAAACAATTCAGGTTTCTGATTCCGGATATTTCGACGTAATTATAATCAGCCCTAACGGTTGTATCGGATATGCCGGAACAACAGTTACTGTTGGAGGAAATGGATTGAGTGCTAACCCAACAAATGTGCAAATATGTGATGGAGAAACAACTATTTTAAGTGCTGGAAATCCAACTGCAACTTATTTATGGTCGAATGGTGCTACCACCCAGACTATAAATGTTTCAGCTGCTGGTTCCTATACGGTAACCATTACCGATGTTTTTGGATGCTCAGCTTCCTTTGCATCGAATGTTCTTGCCAATCCGGTTCCTGCAATATCATTTGTTTCATCACCAACATGTGAAAGCAATAGCACTTTATTCACCAATACAACAACCCTTGCATCCGGTAACATTACTGGTTGGTTGTGGGATTTTGGCGATGGGAATTCTTCAAATGCTCAGGCTACTTCTAATTTATATGCAACACCAGGCACCTACAATGTCACACTCAGTGCAACAACAGGTATGGGATGTACATCTCAGTTAAGTCAGCCGGTTACCATAGAGCCGATGCCAGTTGCTGCTTTTGGAAATACAGTAGCTTGTTTGGGTTCAGGAACTGTATTTACCGATTCTTCACAAATAAGCACCGGTTCACTCGCTAACTGGAATTGGAATTTTGGTGATGGAAATGTATCAACGGATCAGAATCCGGTTCATACTTATAATGCTCCCGGTGTTTATACAGCAACTTTGTTAGTGGCTTCAACAAATGGTTGCATTGATTCTATATCTGCGCAAGTTCAGGTTTATGATACACCATTGCCTCAATTCAGTTTATCAAATGTATGTGATGGAACTGCTGTTACATTAAACAATAGTTCAGTTATTTCTGACGGAACTATTTCCGGATATGCCTGGTCATTTGGCGATGGTTCAACAGATACCACTTCCAATCCGGTTCATCAGTACAGCAGTGCAGGCAGTTATAATATTACTCTTACAGCAACATCTGATTTGGGATGTTCAGCATCATTAACACAACCTGTAACAATTTATTCAAATCCACAGACTGTCATTGCTGCTTCTCCGGTGTGTGAAGGTGTTGCAACTTCCTTTACGGGAACTACAACAGTTTCGAATGCAAACATTTCGAATGTATACTGGAATTTCGGAGATGGTGGTAGCAGCAATCAGCAAAATCCTACACACTTATTTGCCGGAAACGGAACGTATCAGGTATTGCTGACAGCAACCAGCGATCAGGGTTGTGTTGATTCTGCAATGGCATCAGTGACTGTTTATCCTGTTCCTGCAGCGGCTTTCAATGGATCCGATGCTTGTTTATACAGCACAGTTAATTTAAGTGATTTGTCAACTATAGCATCAGGAAGTATAGTAAACTGGAACTGGAATTTAGGTGATGGAAATTCATCTTCGAACCAGAATCCTGTACACAGTTATGCTACTCCCGGCAGTTACCAGGTATCGTTGCTGGTTACAAGCGATCAGGGTTGTACCGATTCTATTCAATCACAAATTAATGTTTATCCCGTGCCAACGGCTAATTTTACCAGAGCTGATGTGTGTCAGGGAACGGTTTCTGAATTCTTTAATCAGTCGCAGGTTGCAGGTGGTGGCGTAATTAATTGTTCATGGAATTTTGGTGATGGAAATGCATCTACCGATCAGAACCCGCAACATGTTTATGCTTCTCCCGGAAATTACAATGTGACGTTAATCGCTACAACACAAAATGGATGTAGTGATACTATCACACAACAGGTTACTATTTATGCTGCTCCGGTAGCAGCATTTGGTTTCGTTAATGCCTGTGATGAATCACCGGTATCATTCACCGATTTATCGACTTCCATTGATGGCTCCATCAGTTCCTGGAACTGGAACTTTGGTGATGGCTCAACAACTGCCGCAGCCGATCCATATCATACATTTGCCGGCCCGGGAAATTATGCAGTAACACTTACCGTCACTTCCTTATATGGTTGTTCAGGAACAATAACTGATTCTGTAAGTGTATATGAATTACCAATTCCTGTTATTTCAGTTTCGAATAACTGTCTTGGTGATCCAACATCTTTCAGTGGAATAACTGCAATTGGTGATACTGCGATTTACGATTATCAATGGGCTTTTGGTGATGGAAATTCTTCAGCGATACAAAATCCAATGCATCAATATACAGCAGCCGGTACTTATGCTGTTTCACTTACAATGACCAATGCCAATGGATGTGTGGCAAGTGCAACTTCTTCAGTTACGCTTTATCCTGTTCCGGAACCCGGATTTGATTTTGCGGATGCATGTGCTGAAAGCAGTGTGCAGTTCAATAATACTTCCACGATATCATCTGGATCAATAACACAATATATCTGGAATTTTGGTGATGGATCTTCTGGTTCAGGTTTGGTAAATCCTGTTCATACTTATGATTCTGCAGGAGTGTACACCATAACCTTAATTGCAGTATCCGACAATGGTTGTATCGATTCCACCACACAACAAATAACTGTTTTCCCACTTCCTGTATCTAATTTCACCTATAGTCAGGCAGCAGGTTGCGGACCTCTAACAATTTATTTTACCGATTCTTCATTCGTGACTTCCGGAACCATCGTAGCCTGGGCATGGGATTTTGGAAATGGTGAAACATCTAATCTGCAAAATCCTTCAACCGTTTACAGTTCCAGTGGAACTTATGGTGTAACACTTACTGTTACTACAGATATGGGATGTACACAAACCTTTACACAGCCAAATGCTATTACCATTTATCCCGGACCGGAAGCAGCCTTTACACCAAATCCTTATGAAGCATCTATATTGCATCCTGTAATAGAATTTGAAAACACTTCATCCGGTGCTAACTTATATAACTGGACATTTGGTGATGGACTAAGTTCAACTTTGTTCGAACCTGTACATACTTATCCTGATACAGGATGGTATGAAGTAGTATTGCATGTTCAGAACAGTTATGGCTGTTTTGATACCGTGTCGCATTGGGTGTATATTATTCCTGAGTTCACACTGTATGTTCCAAATGCATTCACACCAAATCAGGATGGAATCAATGATGCATTTTCGATTGCAGGAATTGGAATCGTAAGCATGAATCTGGAAATATTTAATCGCTGGGGTGAAAATATTTACACTACAAGCAGCCGCGATGCCGGTTGGGATGGAAGTGTACAAAAAGATAACGGTTTAGCGCAGCAGGATGTGTATGTTTACCAGGTCACTGTTAAAGACGTATTTGGGAAAACGCATCAACGGGTAGGCACTGTGACTTTAGTGAGATAACCCTGACAATAAAAAAAGGGCTGAAGAATTTTCCTCAGCCCTTTTTTTTATTTGGTTTTATTTACCGGAGATCAACAACTTCAACACCCGGATGCTTTGCTTTATCGAATGTGAAAGCGGCGTCAGGTGCTTCGGCATCTGCTTTAAACTTCTCAATCAGATAAACATAATTAGTTCCGCTCTTTTCAAAAATTTTAGCACTTGAAATTACCTTTTCAGTTTTGTTGATAGAGATCTGAATTTTAAAGTAATTTTTTTTCTGATCGTCAGGAACCAGTTCAATTTGCTGATAGGTTATAGCTCCTTCTTTTTTATCACCAATATATTTAGTTGAAAATCCTTTTTCATAAATAGTGAAAATGGAAGTAGGGGAGATAGCATCAGATTTCTCAGCAACATCATTTATCTGAACTTCATTTGATTCTTTAAGGTAAGTCCATACCGTTTTAGAATCCGAAATAACTTCCTGACCTTTTAAAGTAAGTTTGTATTTTTCACCTTTCACCAAAAGAGTTCCGGTTTGGGAGTCGGTAGTTTTAGCTTTCTGATCCATGGTGGTTACTTTGAAGGATGCAGAAAGTGACTTCATGGATTTGTATTTGGCGCTAACACCTTTAAGTATTTCCTGTGCTTTTGGGTCTTTCTGACCCTGAGCTGCTACAGGATTAATAAAGGCAACTGCGCCCATCAGGGCAACTACGAATGACAATGATTTCATTTAAATAAGTTTATGCAAAATTAAGGCTTATGGGCCACATTCAAAAACTGTTCCAAAGCCATTGGATCCTTAATTTTCACCTCACGGGCCTTACTTCCTTCGAACGGACCTATGATTCCGGCAGCTTCAAGCTGATCGATCAGCCTTCCTGCCCGGTTATATCCCAATTTGAGGCGTCTTTGAAGCAGAGAAGCCGATCCTTGCTGGTGTTGAACCACCATTCGGGCAGCTTCTTCAAACAGTGGATCACGGTCTGATGCATCGTAGTCGGAACTTCCGGAAGCTTCATTTTCACCAACATATTCCGGAAGCATAAATGCCTCAGGATAACCACGTTGTGATCCAATATATTCAGTAATACGGTCCACTTCAGGAGTATCAACAAAAGCACATTGCAAACGAATGAGGTCGGCACCGGTAGAAAGGAGCATATCTCCACGACCAATCAACTGATCGGCACCACCGGTATCGAGAATAGTACGGGAATCGATTTTAGAGGTCACCCGGAATGCCATTCTGGCGGGGAAATTGGCTTTGATTGTTCCGGTAATAATATTAACGGATGGTCTTTGTGTCGCAATAATGAGGTGAATACCAATCGCCCGGGCAAGTTGCGCCAGACGTGCAATTGGAGTTTCCACTTCCTTGCCTGCAGTCATAATAAGATCGGCGAACTCATCAATAACCAAAACAATAAATGGCAGGAATCGGTGACCGTTATTTGGATTCAAGCGACGGGCAACAAATTTGGCGTTGTATTCACGAATATTTCTGACCTGTGCATTTTTAAGCAATTCGTAACGCTGATCCATTTCAATACATAAGGAGTTCAACGTATTGATCACTTTTCTGGTGTCGGTAATAATAGCATCTTCTTCACCGGGAAGTTTAGCCAGGAAGTGACGTTCAATGGTTTTGAAAAGTGTAAGCTCCACTTTCTTAGGATCCACCAATACAAACTTCACCTGCGAAGGATGTTTTTTATAAAGCAGGGAAACCAATACCGCATTCAAACCAACCGATTTACCCTGACCAGTAGCACCTGCCATCAGCAAGTGAGGCATTTTCGCTAGATCAGCAACAAATATTTCATTCGAAATTGTTCTTCCCAATCCAATTGGAAGATCATATTCGCAATTCATGAATTTTTCGGATGCCATCACAGAACGCATGGAAACAACTTCCGGATTTTGATTCGGAACTTCAATTCCAATGGTTCCTTTTCCCGGTATAGGCGCAATGATGCGGATACCTAAAGCTGAAAGGCTCAAAGCGATATCGTCTTCCAGATTTTTAATTTTTGAAATCCTGACACCGGCCTGAGGAATAATTTCAAACAGCGTAACGGTTGGACCAACGGTTGCTTTTATTTTATCGATGGCGATATTATAATGACCGAGAGTTTCAACGATTTTATTTTTATTTGCTTCCAGCTCAATTTTTAATTCCTCACGGTTTTGTGTGCTTTTTGCGCTGGTATAATTTTCGAGAAGTTCAATAGTTGGAAATTTATATGAAGAAAGATCCAAGGTAGGATCATATTCGCCAAGTACTTCAGCAGTTGCTTCTTCATCAGCAATAATTTCAGATCCTTCAGGAAGAGGTTCGATAGAAAGAGGTACTTCATCTGAAACAACAGCAACCGGTTGTTCCGGAATATTGATTTCCATTTCTGTGCTGGCAACAGGAACTGCAACTGGCATTTCTTCCACATCAAATAAAATTTCATCTGGATTTGAAATTTTAGCGGGTGGGGTAGGGGAGGGGGTGTTTAATTCGAGTTCTACTGTTTCATTTTGTAAATCAGATTCGTCGAATGAAAACACATCTTCAGAAGGCACTTCTGCTACCACGGTTTCTTTTGGTCTGTTGCCGGAAGAAGTATCTGCAACAGCTAAAAGCGCATCTTCAACTTCATCTTTGGAAGCTTGTTCATTTTTTTGAAGGAATGCCGGAAGTTTAAATCTAATATTAAACACAGCCACCACAAAAGATAATGCAGCAAAAGCAAGAAACAATCCAGTACCTGCACTACCAAGTAAGGACTGCATCCATAAATTCATTTGAAAGCCAAGTGAACCGGCAAGAAATAATAATTTACCATTCGAGCTCAATGTGTATCCCAGTATTGCTGCAACAAAAAAGAATGCGAAGAATGAATACTTCAATGTTTTAATCATTGGAAGTAATTCCACTTTAAACAAAATTTTAAAGCCAGCAACAAAAGAAACAACAACAAAAACAAAAGCGGAAACACCAAACCATTTTTGAATCATCAAGTGCGAAAATATTGCACCAAATTTTCCAAGCCAGTTATCAACTTTAACAGAAGATGTGGCAAGCAAATCCCACCACGAGCCAGCTACTTTGTCGTTATCGGCTGTCCACGTAAAGAAAAATGAAGTGAATGCGATCAACATGAAAACTGATAAAAGAACCAGTGCTAATCCGGTGATTTTATGCAATCGCTCATCTGTCATCACCAATTTAAACTTTTGGGATGCTGAAGGACCATCTGGTTCGGTTTGACGCCTTTTCGGTTTTTCCTTCTCTTTCTTCTTTTCTTTTTCGCGAGGTAATTCTGCGATTTCAATATCCTGTTCGTCGGTTACTTTGGGTTCCCGTACTCTGTTTCCTTTTGGTGCCATGAGATGAAAATGGTTGAAGAGGTAAATTTAGTGACAATTAGTTGAGCCATTCCACAGGTTGTTAACCATGAAATGAACATCATATTGTGAATAAAACGGAATGATTTTGATCATCAATTTTGGGAAATCGGCCTCTCCAAAGCGCTCTAAACCGTAAGGAATCGCCATAAAATTGTTCATATAGTGATGCCTTTAAAAGCATTGATTTTTAGTTGGTTGTAATTAATACATTGATTATCAATGACATGCAATATTTTGGGATTTGCGACTCTATTTACTAACATGATGTTAATAACTGGTAAGATTTTGTGATTGAAAATCAATTGGCTACGAAAAAATGCTGTTATTTTGAGTAACATTCTTTCGTGAATTCGTATGAGGGGATGTACTCAAACAAACAAAACAAACAACATGACAAAAACAAACAACCTCGAAAAAGTGACAAGAACTTTGGCTTCGAAAGCTGTTCTTATGATCGGAACTTTCGGGCTTTTGGCTAGTCTTAATGGAGTGATGGCACAATGCCCGGTGCCTACAATCACACCATCCGGTTCAGTCGACCTGTGTACAGGTGGATCAGTAACTTTGACAGCCAGTGCTGGATCAGCATACAATTGGTCGAATGGAGCAACATCTCAAAGCATTGTTGTTTCTACAGCAGGTAGCTATGTAGTAACCGTTGATGATGGTGCAGGTTGCATCGAAGCATCACAACCAAAAGTTGTTACCAAATTTTCTTCAGCACCGGGAGCTGTTAACACTTTAAATGGTGTTACCAAAGCTTGTCCGGGAGCATCTATTGCAAACACTATTAATCCTGCATTGAGAGCAGCTTCATACACATGGACGCTTCCAACCGGTGCAACTATAAATGGACAAAGTGTTTATAATACAACATCAACATCAGTTACAATTGACTATGATGGAACATTTACAAGTTCTGGAACAGTTACAATAGTAGCTCACAATGGATGTGGTAGCGGTATTGCCTTGAACAGAACATTAAGTGAGGATAATCCTGTAACGCCGGGAGCTATCACAGGTTCAATTACAACTTGTGAGAATACTACCTATACATTTTCAACTCCGGTAGTTGCTAACATCACTAACTATCAGTGGTCGGCTCCGGTAGGATCTATCATCACTAACCAGGGGTCAAACCAGGTAGATATTACCTTCCCTGCAGGTTATGTTTCAGGATCATTAAATGTTGTGAATGAGAATGCTTGTGGATCGAGTAGTGCCCGTTCATTAAGCACACGTTCTGTACTTTCAAATCCTGCTGATCCAATCGGACCAGTTTCCGGTGTTTGCGGTTCAACTCAAACTTATAATGTGCCAGCTGTTGCAGGAGCAACATCTTATACATGGACACCTCCTGCTGGATGTACTATCACCGGCGGACAGGGTACAAACACAGTAACTGTATTCTTTAATTCAAATCTGAATAACGGTTATGTTCGTGTTGTTGCAAATAATACTTGTGGATCTTCTGCTGAATCTAAATTAAGAGTTGATGGAGAAGTAACAATTACATCAAATCCTGTTGATGCTGAAATCTGTGATGGAACAGGTACAACATTTACAGTTGTATCTCCTGGTCTGGGAATCAATTACCAATGGAGAAGAAATGGTGCTCCACTTTCTGATAATGCTACATATTCAGGTACCAATACTGCAACTCTTACTGTATCGAATGCATTAGTTGCAGATGCAGGTGCTTTCGACTGTATCGTAAGTAATAACTGTTCAGATCCTATTACATCTGCTGCGGAAGCTTTAGTTGTGAGAGCAATTCCTGCTGCTCCAGGTTTAGTAACAGGTCTAAGTGTGGCTTGTCCTGGTTATGCCGGTGAGAATTTCTTCATCGCTCCTGTACCTGATGCAGATACTTATGTGTGGACAGGATATAATGGAGCATCAATTGTTGGTGGTCAAGGTTCTGTAAACGCAGTAGTTGATTTCGGTGCTTCTGTAACTTCAGGTTACACTATTGAAGTAAGAGCTGCGAATTTCTGCGGTACAAGTGATTCAACAATTACCTGGGTGAGAAGAACAGTTTCGATTCCTCAGTTTTCAATAGCACCTGCATCTGCGTGTGCCGGTTCAAATGCAGTTCAGTTTGAAGTAAATGATGTGATTGGTGCTACCAGCTATACATGGTTTGCTCCAGCAGGTGCATCTGTATCAGGTGGCCAGGGTACTAAAGCTGCTACTCTTGATTTCTCAGGAGCATTTACAAGCGGACAAGTTTGTGTGAATGCAGAAAATATTTGTGGAGCTACTGAGCCTCGTTGCAAATCTATTGTAAGTATTCCAAGTCAACCTGGTGCAATTAGCGGAGCAGGATACAATGTATGTAATTCAAGTCAGGTATATTCAATCAACAATGTAGCCGGAGCAACTCTTTATACTTGGTCAGTGCCTGCAGGAGCTTCAATAAGCGCCGGTCAGGGAACTAATTCAGTAACTATCGATTTTGGTCCAGCCTTTGTTTCAGGAAATGTGAGTGTGGTTGCTAAAAATAACTGTGGTGACAGTCCTGCACGTGCACGTCTGATCCAGGCTTATCCAGCTAAACCAACCACAATCCACGGAAGTGCTTCAGCATGTGCTAACAGTACAGGCAATGCATTCGATGTTGATGCTGTTGTTGGTGCTACTTCTTATCAGTGGTCTGTACCTGCAGGAGCGGTTATTTCCTCAGGAGCAGGAACTAACAGTATTACTGTTGATTTTGGAAGCACAGACGGACAGGTTACTTGCCGCGCGGTGAACAATTGTGGTGCATCAAGTGCATCAGCATTGAGAGTAATTTTCAATTGCCGTACACAGAATCCTGATACCCGCAATGATCTTACTTCGGTTTATCCAAACCCTGCAAAAGATCGTTTGATCATTTCACATGATAAAAATGTTTCAGGAAATGTTAGCATTGAAATTCTTGATTTAACCGGCCGTTCTATGATGATTCATCAGGTGACTGTTGAAGATGGTCAGAAAAATTCAGAACTAGATGTTACCGGATTATCTTCAGGAATGTATGTAGTTGAAATTACATCATCCTTAGGTAAATCAGTGAACCGTTTTGTTAAAAAATAATGAGTACAGAATAACGACAAAAGCCCTGCAATTTGCGGGGCTTTTGTTATTTTAACGAGTTTGTAAAATTAGAGGGTTGTCATTTTCCGGACCAGTTCAGTAAGTCGCACGGAATATCCCATTTCATTATCATACCAGCCCACAATTTTCACCATGTTACCCAGCACAGAAGTCAGTTGTGCATCATAAATACAGGAGTGTGTGTTGCCCACAATATCAATTGAAACAATCGGGTCTTCGGTATACTGCAAAATGCCTTTCAGGGAACCTTCTGCAGCTCGTTTAAATTCTGCATTAATTTCTTCGATCTGAGCAGGGGCTTTGAGCATGCAGGTTATATCAGTTAAGGAACCATCCGGAACAGGAACTCTGATGCCGGCACCGCCGACTTTACCTTTTAAATGCGGGAATACCTCTGTAACTGCTTTTGCTGCTCCAGTGGTAGTTGGGATAATGGATACAGCTGCTGCACGTGCTCTTCTTAAATCCTTGTGTGGAGAATCATGCAAATTCTGATCTCCGGTATAGGCATGGACAGTGGTGATGTAAGCAGTTTCAATTCCCCATTTATCATCCAGTATTTTAATCATTGGGGCGGCGTTGTTCGTGGTGCAGGAAGCATTAGAAACAATCGTATCGCTTCCTGTAAGCAAATGGTCATTTACTCCCAACACAACAGTTTTAACATTGTCTTTTGCTGGTGCAGAAATTATTACTTTACTAGCACCTGCTTTTATATGCAATCCTGCACCTTCTGAGCTGGTGAATTTCCCGGTCGATTCAATTACTACATCCACCTGAAGATCTTTCCATGGCAGTGCTGATGGATCTTTTTCTGCAAACACGGGAATGAGTTTTCCGTTTACAACAATCCCTTTGTCTGTAGCAGAAATTTCAGCATTGAAAATTCGATGAATCGAATCATATTTAAGCAGGTGTGCCAATGTACGGCTATCGGTAAGGTCATTTATCCCTACAACTTCTACATCGGGCATATTGTTGATATGGCGAAAAGTAATTCGTCCAATCCGTCCGAAACCATTAATCGCTACTCTAATTTTCTTTTCCTGTGACATGCTGTTATTTTTAAAAAGTGAAACTATAAACTAAATATTTTCATCAAAAAAGATGTTTCTCGGCATGGTAAGAAGACCTTACTAAAGGTCCACTTTCGACATATCTGAAACCCATCTTTAAACCTGCTTCTTTGTACTTGGCAAATTGGTCGGGGTGAATGTACTCTGCAACCGGAAGATGTTCGCGGGTTGGCTGTAAATATTGACCCAAAGTAAGAATCTCCACATTCGATCGTCTAAGATCCTCCATGGATTCAAGCACTTCACTTTCACTTTCTCCCAGTCCAAGCATGATGCCAGACTTAGCCCTGACGCCTCCTGCAGCTATTCTTGCAAGTACTTCCAGACTACGATCGTATTTTGCCTGTATCCTGACCTGTTTGGTAAGTCGTCTGACCGTTTCCAGATTATGGGAAATTACTTCCGGTTTTTCAAGAATTAACAGATTTAGATTCTCCCAAATGCCCTGAAAGTCAGGGATCAAGGTCTCCATTGTGGTGGAAGGCGAAAGTTCTCTGATTGCCCGGATCGTTTCCACCCAAACCGCAGCACCACCATCTTTCAGATCATCACGATCTACAGATGTTATTACGCAATGCTTAATACCCATTGCTTTAACAGATTCTGCGACTCTTTGAGGTTCTTTTAAATCCACAGCAGAAGGTCTTCCTGTAGCAACAGCACAAAATCCACAGGATCGGGTGCAGACATTACCTAATATCATGAAAGTTGCGGTTCCTGCACCCCAGCATTCGCCCATATTGGGGCAATTGCCGCTTTCACAGATCGTATGCAGTTTTTGCTCAGATACTATATTGCGAACATTCCGGTAAGCTTCGCCAACAGGTAATTTGACTCGCAGCCAGGAAGGTTTCCGGGTTTTAGATTCTTCTGAATTGATAGTTGTTTCGTCCGACATAGAATTAGTTCAGGACGCAAAATTACCACTTTCTTCCGTAAAGGATATTTATATAAAAATTAAAGAAAAACTGATTGTTGGTAGTTTCAGCCATTATTGGGAGTTTTTTGGCATATGCATCCACAGTAATGCCCGTTTCAATGGCTTTAACATCGTCGTGCATGGCTCCATATTCAAAACTCAGCCCTAACTTGGCATATCCACCCGGGTAAACAGTGGTTTCGCCGATTCCTTCTGTAAATGGGGCACGGCCGTAAATATTGTCAACATAATGTTTTTCAGGGTTATACTTCTCTACAACCACTTCATATTCGCCTTCAAATGCCGTCGGATAAAGGATATTCAGATATACCGGCTTGGCAAGTCCAAGAGATAAACCGGCAGTGTAATTAAACCGAACTTCTACACCGCTTCTTTCTGATTTATCGAACAGGATTTGTTGCTGCCCGATTGCTGCCCGCATAACAATCACGGAATTCAGCTTTCCATAAAAAAACGACTTCGCATTATCAAAATAAGGATTTACGGACCGTACTTCCTTAGGATGTTTCATGTTTACTATCTCAGCTTCAAACATCCGCTTTTTTGCAGCAGTGAGGTTCTTGCCTTTGCGGAAATCAAAGCCCCATCCACTGGTATGAATATTCACTCCGAAAACAAATTCGTTCTTTAGTAAAACAGGCTTTTCTTCCTCATATTCATAGGGGTTGCTCTGCGAAAAAGCACAGTATGGCAACACCAATAGGTTTGCAGCAATTAAAAGTTTATGGAATATTTTCATTCTAAAAACAAAGGTAGGTAAAGAAAAGGATGAATGCAAACAGGAAATGCCTAATTTTGACACTATGGCTACAATTCAAACAGTTTACTCAGGTTCTCTGAGAACCAATGCACTACATGTTCTATCAGGTGCCGAAATTATAACCGATGCTCCGGTCGATAATCAGGGGAAAGGAGAGGCTTTTTCTCCAACCGACCTTCTAGCAGCATCTTTGGGAAGTTGCATGCTCACAATTATGGGCATTGCAGCCAGGGAACACAAATTTGATATAGATGGTACCAAAATTGCCATCACTAAAATTATGGTTTCAAATCCCAGAAAAGTAGGTGAGGTTAAAATTGAATTTACATTTCCGCATCAAAATTATACAGAGAGTCAGCAACGAATTTTGAAACACGCTGCACATAATTGTCCGGTTGCACTTAGTCTTCATTCTGATGTGGTTCAGAATATAATCTTCAATTTCAATTCCATCTGAAATGAGTTTCAATAAGGAATTCTTAAAGTATGTAATCGCATTGTCTGATACCGGTTCCGCTGCGGGGCACGGAGGACCTTTTGGGGCTATTGTGGTTAAAAATGGGGAAATTATTGGTGAAGGTTTTAATTGTGTGACTTCTCTCAATGACCCCACTGCACATGCTGAAATTGTAGCAATCCGCGATGCATGTAGCAGATTAAAAGCATTTCAGCTCGACGGATGTGAAATTTATACCTCCTGTGAACCTTGCCCTATGTGCCTGGGTGCTATTTACTGGGCAAGGCCTGAACGTGTCTATTTTGCAAATACCAGAAATCAGGCTGCTGATGCCGGATTCGATGATGCTTTTATTTATGATGAAATAGGGGTTGAACCTGAAGTCAGATCAATTCCCATGATTCATTGTCCCGAAAAAGATGCGGAAAAGGTTTTTGAGAAGTGGAAATTAAATCCGGATAAATCGTTGTATTAATTACTTGCTAAAGCAAACCGGTTTTAGGAATAAAAATTAACAGCCCGGTGATGGCTGCAATTATTGCTGAAATTAATACGGCTCCCGCAGTAATATCTTTCACTTTTCCGGCAAGTTCATTCCATTCAGGCGACACTAAATCCACCAGATACTCAAGCGCGGTGTTTATTGTTTCTGCTACCAGCACCAATCCAATAACACCAATTAGTGCCAGCCATTCGCTGGTAGAAACTTTAAAAAAGAACCCCGAAATGATCACAGCTATTATGGCAAAAAGATGAAATCGAAAGTTCCATTGTGTTTTGGTGACTTCTATGATGCCACTTATTGCATAACTGAAACTATTTTTCTTTTTGTGCTGATTCGTTGACATGGCTGGCATCATTAACTATAAACAAGAGTGTGAAATAATTTAAGATAAGGAATATAGCAAGTATACCTACCACGTAAACCATTTGGTGATTTTGTCCTGCATTTATGATCAAACTATAAATATCAGTAAACAAATTGACAGGTTGAGCCACCAGATCCCAACTGTTGTATCTTTCAAACCGCCCCAAATATATACCGAAACTGGTTAAAACCAAAATAGAAATGGTTGTAATATGACTAAGCCAGTCGGGGAGATATTTATGAATAATGCGTTTCATTTGTATTAGTGAAGCAAAAGCTATAAACAGGCTGTTGAAGCAGCAGAAAATCAATATCAGAAAATCATACCAATAGGCGATGTCGTTTCTGGGCTTAAGATGAACCAAGTCGGTAATGATGTAAGGGGTGTTGGGGAAAAACAGCAACCACAATGCAGCAGGAAGCAACAGTAATAGTCCGTTTCTTTTTTTTGAGGTATATGCTTTTAATGATGTTGAAATAATTAGTGGAATCCAGGCCAGGAACAAATTCCATAGCAGGAAAAGATAAGTTTTGTTGCCTGTTATTTCGTGACGGTACAAAATCAAGGAGGAGGCAATTATTGTTGTCATCAATAAAATGGAAATTAATTTATTTCCCGGATCCGGAATTCTTTTTGTCTGTATTTTCATGCTATTGTATTTCTGAATGATTTGAGAATGAGATTATAAACCGGTATGGTTAAAAGCAGGAATCCCGATAGAAAGAAAAGCCAGGAAAATTCTCCCGGGATGAACGTTTTAAGATCGGCCATGATTTGACTTTCGTTTGCCGGAAGAATGGATGACGAGATGGTCATTTGCCGGTAAAGAATGTATTCATACAGAAACGACCCAATACAAACAAGCGATCCGGTAATCAGAAGCAACCAGGATTTTACCGGCAATAAGATTGATAACTGTTGAACACTATTTTTCAATAAGAATAAGGAAAGAATGATCATGAGTGCAGATAGTAAACAAGGAGCTAAAACGGGGCCCAGCCAAGGAAAAGGGATGAGGAATAATATGTCCCATTCAAGAATAGAAACTGGCCAGTCAAGAACTAGTTTTAGTCCGATATAATACATTAGATCCCAAACAGCAAAAGAAAGTATGAAATAAGCAAATCGGGTAGTGGCATTAAATCCTGCGAGCCATCCTATGCACACCAACATAACTACAGTGGCTGCTTCGCGAGCAATTTCGGTGATGCCTGTTGTTAAAGAAACGGGCACCAATGGAAATTGAAAGCCAAGCGGATAATAATGTTCTCTGAGATAAACCACAACTGCCGATTCGAGAAAGCCCATCGCCAAACTGAATAGTATTACCAAAGTGGTATTTCTGGTGATTGAAAATTCAACTTTCATTTTATGGCTTCAGATAATTTAAGATTTTCATTCTGCGATGTTAACCAATGGTAGGCTGTTGCTTCAGCAGTGTTATAGGAAGGCCAGGTATATTTGGGGTAGACCTCAGTGAAACGGGAGGCTTTTGTATTCAGCAGGGATCGAAATTCCTGAATGGTTTGCGTGTTACACCAGCGTGTTGGTTTGGCATGATGTGCATTAATTTGTTTTTCTATAATAGCAAGGTTTTCATACAATACCGGATATACAGCTGGTCCGAGCTTCAGATAGAAATCAACATCGATTTCGCTTGTATTGGCATGGTTTAAGTTATATTTCACAATTACCTGATCCCAGTTAACCAATGATAAACAAGAAAGCAGAAACGCACAGGCCAGTGAATTAATTTTGAGAAGCCATCTGGCAGTTTTTCGCTGTTCGATTTTTTTGTACATGGATATTAATCCAACAATTACCAAAGCCAGAAAGACTAAAACTCCAATCCTTTTGTAGGCAAGACCATGGTAAGAAATATAGTGCCAGTTTCTGAGTAATACAGATGTGCAAAGCAATGTATTTTGTACAATCCATACATACGATAATATTTTGATGGTTTTGTTTTTCTTATAGAAGTTGAGGTTTCCATGAAAGTAATAGAGTAAAATCACAATGGAGAGCAACATACTTATAATTAAATACCAGGTTGCTTCATGCACAAAATTTTTAAGACTGAAATTTTCCGGCACCTGATATCCGAACCAGTTTTCTTTAATATCCGTAATGTTAAAGATCAATAACAAAATGTTAACGCCAATCAGCAATAGCATTCCCGATTTAAATTGTTTTCGAATAGCATTCATCGGTGTAACCGGTCTGTAAATCATCTGACGGAACCCGCCAGGTGTTCTTGTCGATTTATTAAGCCGGAATAAATCATCAAAACCTTCACTCAGATAATTCATGGTGCGAATGGCAGGTGTTGATTTCAGCGCAAGAGCAATCAAGGTCATCCCGCCAAGGAGAAAAATCAGCCACGGAGCACTTACATTCTCAAATAAGTTCTCTATTAATTGACCTATGGTATTAAAGAAACTGCTAAAATAGTTAGCAAAAGTATTGCTGGAGCCGCTATACAACAACAGATAGATACCCATGATCACCAGTGGAGCAATTGCTATTTTGAAGTAGTATAAAAAGGTTCTTCCCGATTTAGTTTTAGAAATAAATTTAATCCCATGCTGAAAAAATGTCTGCACCTGGTTGAATGCGCCTGCGAAAAAATTAATGATAGCTACAGCAGGTGACTTGACATTGGACGGCCATGAAAATACAATCATCACCAAACAACTGAAAAAGTGCATGGCAATCGACAAGCCGCTATTAAATAGTGTTACCCCAATTCCAGTCACTATAACACAAACAACCGCGAACCACCAGTTTGTGCGATAGATTATTTGCGGTCTGATGAATGCCAGAGAAACTGCAAGTAATGTGCTGAATATTCCAAAATTTATTCCCGGTTTTTCGTTCCAGAAAATGTAGTTGTAGATAAGCAGCAATAACAGTCCTGTGATTGATAGTGCATATTTTTTTAGCATGGCTTGGTGTTTTAGGATTTCACTTTGTATCTCAAAGTGAATAAGCGTGTTTTATTGTATTTGTGAATTAATTTTTATCAATTTATTTTTCTGATTAGTTTTTCCAGAGCTGCAAGATGTTCCTGAAAAGCTTTTATTCCTTCTGCAGTTGCCTTATAAGAAGTTTGTGGCTTACGGCCGACAAATTGTTTCATGATTGAAATATAGCCTGCTTTTTCCAATGCTGTGACATGGCTGGCCAGGTTACCATCAGTAATTTCGAGCAACTCTTTGATGGAGTTGAAGTCGAGTTGCTCATTTACCATAAGCAGCGACATCAATCCGAGCCGGACTCTGTTTTCAAAAGCTTTATTGAGATTACCAATCATGCTTCGTATTTGTAATACATGGCTATCCCATAAACAATATGCATCAATCCGAAACCGATGGCCCAGAACCAGAGGCCGTATGAGATTAAAAACAAGTTCAAAATGCCAAGTGCTATTTCAATTAATCCCAAATACCTAATATCCTCCAGCGTGTATTTACTTCCGTTAATTAAGGCTAGACCATAAAAAATAAGCATTGCAGGTGCGACTAATTCAGGAAGACCGTAGTTGATCAATTGGGCACAAAACAAACCTCCTGCAGCTAAAGGAATCATGAGATTAATGGCCATTCGTTTGGAAGCTTTATTCCATACTGTTTCACCTCTTTTGGAAGCTTTTCGCATAGTAAATGCAATACCGGTTACCAGTGACATAGCCAAAGTGGCTGCCGCCAGAGCAACAAAAAACAGGTAGTGAGTCAAAATGCCGCTTATTTGGAGGGGATGAATCAATCGCGAATAGGTTGCGGCTACGGTAGGATTATCGAGGTACCACCACGCAATAAAGGCAGCCACAAGGGCATAAACTCCTGCAGCAACTCCGGTTAATCCACTGAGTGAAAGAAAGCGGGTTGATTTCTCCATCAGTGACCTGATGTGCGCAAGGTTGTCGAGGTGTTGATTTGATTCCATTGGAAAGTACTTTGAATTGCAAAGTAAGTACTTAAAAGTATAAAAGTCAAAGGAAATAAGTAGAATAAATCAGAAGTTATTGATTATGAATAGTATAAAAATGAAAATCCGCCACTTTGGGGTGGCGGATCGATATTTTGAGTGCTAGTTGACTATGAATGAGCAGCAGGCTGCACCTTCTTAGGCATGTTTTTACCATAAGCAGGGCATTTTTCCCTTGGCTTACAAGAACTCACAAAAACGATAGCAGAAACCAACAGGAGAAGTGCAGTTATTTTTTTCATTTTATATTCTTTACGGATTCGATTTGAGGATTCAGTTGATAATGGAAGCAAAGTAACAAAACTCAAATCACATATATTCAATATGTTAATAAGTAGTATAAGTTACTAACAACGCATAGATTTACCTATAATTACGTCAAATATATAAAATTGTTCATTGATATGCTAATCTGAGGCGTGTAAGCATTAAATTGGTAATTTTCACCTCTCAAAATGAGCGTCATAAAAAATACACCAGGGGTTGATCCCAAGCTGAGCAAGGACTGGAAAGATCGGTTGAAAAAGGAATTTGAATCTTCGTATTTCGTTGATCTTAAGGCCTTTTTGCTGGATGAGAAGGCTGCCGGCAAGCAGTTGTACCCACCGGGCAATAAAATCTTCAATGCATTCGATCACACATCCTTTGATTCAGTGAAGGTGATCATTTTGGGTCAGGATCCATATCATGGTCCCGGGCTGGCACATGGGTTGTGCTTTTCGGTTGCACCGGGAATTCCAAAGCCACCTTCTTTACAAAACATATTCAAAGAAATAAGGGATGATTTGGGATATCCGATTCCTGAGTCGGGGAATCTGGAAAGCTGGGCAAAGCAGGGTGTTTTACTCTTGAATGCAACATTGACTGTAAGAGCTGGAGAAGCGGGGTCACATCAGAATAAAGGATGGGAACAATTCACCAATGCAGTTATCCGTTTGTTATCGGAAGAGAAAGAAGGATTAATTTTCCTCCTATGGGGAAGATTTGCACAAGCAAAGGAGGCCATTATTGATACAGGAAAGCATTTTGTTCTTAAAGCAGCGCATCCGTCTCCATTGTCGGCGTACAACGGATTTTTTGGATGTAAACATTTTTCAAAGGTTAATGAAATATTACTCAACACCGGCCGCAAACCAATCAACTGGAAACTATAATAACCGGATGATGGGGCTTTACCTGAAAATAGCCGGAGTAGCATTGGCGATAGCTTTTTTTACTATCAATGATTCGCTGGCGCAAAAATATTTTAAAGCAACAATCGATTCGGTGCCAAATTCCGTTTTAAGAAAACTGACTACAGAAAGTCAGATTACCGGAATGGAAGAGGGAAAGCGATCCGTTGAACGAATTCTGGTTTCTCTTTATGATTTTGGATATCTGGCTGCTTCAGCAGATACATTTTATCTTTCCAACGATACTTTATTCGCACAAATATATTCCGGTGTTGCATACAACTGGATGCATTTGAAGAATGGAAATCTGGATGAAGGTCTGTTAACTGAAACAGGATTCAGAGAAAAATTTTACGACAATAAACCAGTATCTGTCAAAGGAATAAACGATTTAAACAAACGCATTCTGGAATATTGCGAAAATCACGGATATCCGTTTGCAAGTCTCGTTTACGATAATTTCGAGTTTGATGGTGCACAGGTTTCTGCATCCTTGTTTTTGCAGAGTGAAAGACTGGTGACCATTGACAGTGTAATTGTGAAAGGAAGTTCACGCCTTTCACAAAAATACCTGACCAATTACTTATCCATGAAACCCGGCGATATCTACAATGAATCGTTGGTTAAAAAAGTAGGAAGCAGAGTCCGTGAGTTGCCTATGGTAACAGAAGTTCGTCCGTTTAGTGTGGTTTTTGTGGAAGATAAAGCCCGTTTAATTTTAGCATTGGATGATAAAAAAGCCAGTCAGATTGATGGTGTTATAGGGGTATTGCCGGATAATTCAGGTTCCGGAAAAATACAGATCACAGGAGATCTGAGAATCCGTTTACTTTCATCCTTTGGAAGGGGCGAACTTTTTGATTTGAACTGGAAACAACCTCAGGCAAAAACGCAGGACTTGAAAGTTCGTACCAATTATCCTTTTATTTTTTCATCTCAATTCGGACTAGACTTTAATCTTGGTATCTATAAAAAAGATACTTCTTACCTTGAAGTGACTCTTGGTGGTGGGGTGCAATTTTTATTGAAAGGAGGCAATTATCTGAAGGCTTTTGTGACTGATAAAAAGTCGAATTTACTTTCTACCAAAGCCTTTGAAAACACCACCGTTCTTCCTTCGTTTGCCGATGTAAGACTCACCTCATATGGTATTGGTTATAAATCTGCCAATCTCGATTACCGGTTTAATCCCCGCAAGGGATATAGCCTGGAGCTCACCGCATCGGCCGGTAACAAAACCATTGAAAAAAACAGCAAATTGAATCAAACCGTTTACGATTCGCTGGAGTTGAAGTCAGTGCAATACAATGGCGAGCTCATATTCGATTATTACATCCCGTTTTTTAAGCGAAATGTGGTGAATATTGGTGTTATGGGAGCTGCTTTATCGGGTGAAAACACCTTCGATAATGAACTTTATCGCTTCGGTGGATTGCGTACATTACGTGGATTTGATGAAGAATCGCTGACTGCATCCCTGTATGCTGTTGGAAAAGTGGAGATCCGATACTTGCTCGAACAAAACTCCTATTTGTTTGTTTTCTTAAATCAAGGGTGGTATGAGCGAAATTCGGGAAGTGCTTATACTCAGGATGATCCGATTGGATTTGGGGCCGGAATTACCTTTGAGACAAAACTGGGGATATTCTCTTTCAATTATGCATTAGGCAAGGAATTCGACAATCCAATTCGCTTTAAAACAGCAAAAGTTCATTTCGGATTGATCAATTATTTCTGAAGCTCCTCAGGAATCACTAATTTTAAAGCCTCTAAAGTCTGTTATGGATACAATTGCAACTTTTATTTTTCTCATTGCCGGTCTGTTGATCGGAGGAGCAATCGGTTGGTTTTATGCCAAATCGAAGTTTAATTATGTGTCGCCTTTTTCAGTTGATGAATATGTTTCTATGAGCAATGACAAGCTGGTGCTGGAACAAAAAGTGAATGATTTACGATCGGCGGTTGATGATTTTAAAAGGGAATCCTATACCAATCGTGAAAAAGCCACTTCATTCAATATTGAAATTTCCCGTTTGGAAACCGTTAATAAGGGATTGATGGAAAAGCTGGATAACCAGAAAGCAGAATTAGAAGATCTGCATAAAAAAATAAAAGAGCAATTTGAAAATATTGCCAGCAAAATTATTTTCGATAATTCACGCATGATCCAGCAACAGCATTCGGATAAGCTAACCGATATTCTGAATCCGTTGAAAGAGAAAATTGAAAAGTTTGAAACTACTGTTGATACTACACATAAAGAAAGCATTCGGGAGAATCAATCGCTGAAGGAGCAATTGAAATTGTTGCAGGAGATGAATAAAAGTATCGGCGATGAAGCCCGAAATTTAACTGCTGCTTTAAAAGGCCAGGTCAAAACTCAAGGAAACTGGGGTGAAGTAATTCTTGAAACTATTTTAGAGCGTTCAGGGCTGGTAAAGGACAGAGAATACACCGTTCAATCAAGCATGACCTCTGATGAAGGCCGCCGACTGCAGCCCGATGTTTTAATTCGTTTACCGGAAAATAAAACCATCATCATTGATTCCAAAGTATCACTGGTAGCTTATGAAAGATATGCCAATGCCGATACACCAGAAGAACGAGCACTGGCAATAAAAGAACATATAATTTCTTTAAGAAGACACATCAAAGGTTTAGGTGAGAAAAAGTATCAGCAACTGTATGATATTAAAACACTCGACTTCGTATTGCTGTTTATGCCCATTGAGCCAGCTTTTTCTGCAGCCATTCAGCATGATCCCGAATTGTTCAATGAAGCCTTTGAGCATAATATTGTAATTGTAAGTACATCTACCTTATTGGCTACTTTACGAACGATAGCACATTTATGGAAACTAGAGTATCAGAATAAAAATGCATTGGAAATTGCTCGTCAGGGAGGAGCACTGTATGATAAATTTGTAGGTTTGCTGGCTGATTTTGAAAAGGTGGGTGATCAGATTGAGATGTCGCATCGCAGTTGGGAATCTGCCAAGAATAAATTAGCAACAGGGAAAGGAAATTTGATTAATGCTGTGCAGAAAATAAAAAATCTGGGAGCAAATGCATCTAAATCGATACCTGCCAATTACCTGGATGATAAGTTATCCTCAGATGATGATGAGCAATTATTACCGGAAAAAAAATCATGAGAAAATATTTATTACTCATAACCATTTTTGCACTTGTTTCCTGCTCAGGAAGCAAGAAACTGAGTAATCAGAATCTGGCCTATTTAGTTGCTCCGGGTTTGAATTTCATTTATCCCGAATACAAGGTTTATAATCTGAAAGGCGATACCTGTCGTGTGTTTTTCAATCTGGATGCCTCTGAGCTTCTGTTTATGAAAGCTGATGATTCATTAGGTTTTATGGCTGAATACGGTTTTACTTATGAACTTTATCGTGATTATGAATCGAAGCAATTATTAGATTCAGGACAGATTAATTTTGTGCTGCAGCAACCAACTGATTCACTAAGCAAAGCAACCGGTTATTTTGATGTGCATGCACCTGATAGTGCGAATTATGTATTGAATGTCTTGTTAACTGATTTTAACCGGAGGCAGGCAGTGGGGAGTTTTATTACCATGGACAGAACAGGTCAGCAATCGCCGGATAATTTCATTGCAATAGATATGCGTACCGGGAAACCTATGGTTTCTTCAATTACCGATAGAGAGGAAAGGATCAGAATTCTTACTTCTGAAAATGAAACCCGCAAACTTTATGTGAGATATTTTAAAAACAGATATGGATTGACTTCGCCGCCATTTGGAAATGATATGGCAAAACCTTTAAGTTATTCTTCTGATGGGTTTCAACTTCTTGATGTCGCCAACCGGGAAGAATATATTCTTGATAAGCCGGGCATTTATCATTTTCAGTATGACACGATGGTCAAAGAAGGATTCACCATTTTTAGATTCGATGAAGATTTTCCAAAGCTCACCGATGCTGCCAGTTTAATTGAATCCATCAGATTTTTAACCACTCGGGAAGAGTTTGATAAAATCAGTAACAGTAAAAATCAGAAACAGGCTGTCGATGAATTTTGGTTGAAGATGGCCGGAAACAGAGAGCGTGCCAGGGTTTTAATTCGGAATTATTATTCCAGGGTACAGTTGGCGAATCGGTTTTTTACCTCTTATCTGGAAGGATGGAAATCGGATCGTGGGTTAATCTACATCATTTTTGGCCCCCCAAATACTATCTATCGCACTAATGAATCTGAAACCTGGAATTACAGTCAGAATTATTCCTATGGTCCGTTGAATTTTACCTTCGATAAACTTTTTAATCCTTTTACCAATAACGATTATAAACTGCGCAGAAGTAATTATTATGAAATGCCGTGGTATCGTGCTGTTGATTCGTGGAGGGATGGAAGAGTTGTAAATGAAAATAACTAATGAGACAATTTAATGAACGTCCGTCTGCTGAACGTGACGACGAGATGATGATATTTGGAATCAGGCCAGTTATTGAAGCCATTGATTCAGGAAAAGAAGTAGAACGAATATTTATTCAGCGCGATTTGAATAATCCGCTTATTCGGGAGCTCAAGGATTTATTAAAAAAACATAACATTGTTTATACAGCAGTTCCGGTTGAAAAACTGAACCGTTTAACCCGTAAAACCCATCAGGGAGTAGTTTGCTATTTAAGCAATGTAACTTATCAGAAAGTGGAAGATATAGTCCCAGTTCTTTTTGAACGGGAGAAATTTCCACTTGTACTGATGCTGGACCGGATTACCGACGTCAGGAATTTTGGAGCCATTTGCAGAACTGCAGAGTGTTTTGATGTAGATGCTGTAATAATCCCACAACGTGGTGGTGCATTGGTAACCGGTGATGCGGTTAAAGCATCAGCAGGAGCACTGAACAGAATTACTTTGTGCAGAGAATTTAATCTGAAAAGTACCATTGATTATTTGAGTGAATCAGGCTTTACCATTATTGGATGCACGGAAAAAGGGAATCTGCCGGTTTATCAGGGTGATTTCGATGGTCCGGTTTGCATCATCATGGGATCTGAGGAGGATGGTATTTCGCCCGAGTATTTGAAGAAATGCAACAGTCAGTTAAAAATTCCAATTCTTGGCAAAACAGCTTCTTTGAATGTGTCAGTTGCTGCGGGCATGATCTTATATGAAGCTATCAGACAACGTTTGAATAAATAGTCAGTTATGAATATCGGCAATTTACAGCAAAGCGATCGTACACCGTTTTTATTGGTTGTAATTTTAGGTGTTGCTGCATATCTGAGATTACATGGCTTAACAGGATTCTCACTTTCTAATGATGAACTGAGTGCCATCTCGAGGTTACGCTTTGATACGCTTAAAGATGTTGTCCTTTTTGGTGTCTATCCCGATTTTCATCCTGCAGGGGTCCAGGTGTTTCTTTACTATTGGACCAAAATATTGGGAAGTTTTGAATTTATAATCAGATTACCTTTTGCAATAGCAGGGGTTGGGGCAGTTTACTTACTTTACAGAACCGGTAAAATCTGGTTCAATCAAAGTACTGCCTTATTAGCAGCAGCTTCTTTGGCAGTACTGGAATATCCTGTGCTTTATAGTCAGATTGCGCGGCCTTATAGTTCCGGATTATTTTTTAGTATGCTTGCGATTTTTTGCTGGTCGGCATTTTTTAAGACAGCTGCTACCAGTCCGGAAAATAAGAAATTGACTTATGGATATCTGGCAGGTTTCGTATTGGCTGTCAGTGCATGTATGTACAATCACTATTTTAGCTTTATTACTGCCGGATTGTATTGTTTGGCAGGATTGTTTTTTGTCAGGAAACAAACCCTGGTGCCTTATTTGTTGGCGGGTGTTGCAATTGTTTTATTGTATTTGCCTCACTACAATTTATTTGTACATCAACTGGCAAAAGGTGGAGTAGGTGGTGCTGATGGGTGGCTCGGGCCTCCCAAAAGTGATGCATTCGTGAAATACCTGGAGTTTGTTTTTAATGATTCCAGACAATTGCTGATTTTGTTTTCCATGATCATGAGTGGAACAATATTACTATACAAAAAGGAGATACGGGTCACCAGATATCATTTCCTTGCTCTGTTTTTTTTCCTGACTCCATTTGCCATAGCCTACTTTTATTCGATTTATAAAAATCCCGTTTTTCAACATTCCGTGCTCTTATTCTCGTTTCCGTTTTTATTATTATTTATATTTTCGTTTATTCCGAATAATACCAAAGGGTTAACGGCTGCTTTTCTTACGGTTGTCATTTTAACCGGTGGTGCATATAGTACTGTAAAAGAGAAAAAGTATTATTCAACACCTCATTTCAGTGAGTTTCGTGGCATAGCAAAACGTATCCAGGAATTGGATGTTAAATATGATCCTGCAAGCATGGATAAAGTTGTAAATGTTTTTCATCCTTATTATTTGCAGTATTATCTGGATATTCTAAAGCATCCGACTGACTTTAAAATTAATTCAGTAATGAATGATTCTGAAGTTAAATCCTTAAACAGGCTAGTCACGGAGAGTCGTAAAAACTATCTTTTGTTTGCATTCTCGAATACCTACGATGACCCTGCAATTGATGCTTTGATAAGAACGCAATTTCCATTTATCATTGAACGGGATTCTTTTTTTAATTCCGGTTTACGTTTATATTCAAAAGACAAGAACGGAATGGTATGGAATGCACTACCTGATGCAGTATTGTCGTATGGTTTTGAAACCGGCGAATGGAAAGACGAATTAAGATTTCGGGATAGTATTGCTGTAACGGCAGGAAAGTATGCCATCAAAGTTGACTCCACGAATGAATTCGGTCCCGGACTTTTTCGAACAGTTAGTGAATTGAAATTAAATGCCGGAAGCTCAGTTGATATCAGTATCAAAGGTATGAGCCCTGAATCTGTATCAGGAGCTAAGCTTGTAGTCAGTATTGAAAAAAACAATGAAACATTATCGTGGCAGGCCTCAGACTTCGACAGGTATTTGTCGGAACCAGGCAAATGGTCAACGGTGGTGATGCATTTCGATTTGCCCAATAAACTTGCAGGCGATGAAACAATAAAAATTTATTGCTGGAATGAGAAACGTAAGGTGGTTTATTTTGATGATTTCAAAATGAACATTTATTTCCCCCGTTGAAACACTTTTACGCCACCTACATAGGTTGCATTGACTTTCAGCTGGTAAATTCTGGATTCATCTACGGTTAGCAGATCTTCATCAAAAATAACAAAGTCAGCCATCTTACCCTTTTCAAGCGAACCTGTTTCATTTTCACTGAATCCTGCATAAGCAGCCCAAATGGTCATTGCTCGTAAAGCTTCTTCTCTGGTCATTGCATCTTCTTTTTGAAAACCACCTTCAGGAAATGATTTCTGATCTTTTCTTGCAATGGCTGCGTAATAGCCGAATAGCGGATTGATATGCTCAACAGGAAAATCACTGCCTGCAGCAATTACTCCTGCAGCTTTATAAAGTTTTTGGTAGGCATAGGCATATTTTACTCTTTCGGCACCGAGACGGTCAGCAGCCCAGTACATATCAGATGTAGCATGAACAGGTTGCACACTTGGAATTATTTTATTTTTGGTATATCGAGGGATATCGTCTTTATGAATCACCTGAGCATGTTCAATTCTCCAGCGATGATCATTTACACCACCCACATATTTTTCATAAATTTTAAGCATCAAGCGATGAGATGAATCTCCAATGCAATGCGTATTCAATTGAAATCCCATTGCTGCAGTCACTCGGGCCATGCTATCCAGGTATTCAGGAGTGTGGATCAGAAATCCATAATGGCCGGGTTGGTCGCTATAAGGTTCTAACAAGCAAGCTCCACGAGATCCTAATGCACCATCGGCGTAAAGCTTAAAACTTTGAACCGACAAGGATGAAGTTTTGATTTTGCCGTTCTTTACATAAATGGCAGCTTCTTCAGGAGATGCCATCACATTCAATCGCATTTTAAGGGTATCTCTTTTCTGTAACGAATCAATTAATTGAATTAATGAAAAGGGTAAGCCACTATTTTCAATTCCTGCATCGGTAACCGAGGTAAGACCTACGGCAAAACAATCCTGCTGTGCCTGAAGTAAAGCTTGAATTTGATTTTCTTTACTGATAGGAGGGATAGCTTTGTAAACAATATCTACAGCTGCGTCAAGCAATATTCCGGTCAACCTGCCATTTCTTTTTTCGATTATACCACCTGAGACTGTGGTGGCAGGTGAGATTCCTGCAATATCAAGAGCTTTTTGGTTCACCAATGCTGCATGCCCATCAATTCTTAACAAAAATACCGGAGTGTCAGGAAACAATAGGTCCAATTTAGCCTTGTCGGGATAACTTTTGATCTCCCAATCATTCTGATCCCAACCGCGACCAAATATCCAGCCATTACGAATAGCATTTCTATTGGCATTTAAGGTATCAAGTATCGCATCGAAAGAAGAAGTTCCCAGCAACCAGATTTTACCCAGATCACTTCCGTATCCGTAAAAATGACAATGTGCATCTTGCAATCCCGGATAAACAAATTTGCCGTTCAGGTCTATTCTTTTTGTTGCCTCATATTTTTTTACTGATGCATCAGAACCAATTTCAAGAATTGCCCCATTCAACACAGCAAATGCTGTAGCTTTGGTAAAATGATTGTTCAGAGTATAAACTACTCCATTATAATAAATCGCATCTGCTTTTGGTTTCGTATCAGTGCTGCATCCTGCCAAAGCAAAAATGAAGCAAGTTAAAAACAGGGCAAACAAATGATATAGGCGGTGCATCAGTTTTTAATTTGTGTTTTTAAGGAAATTGGAAGTGTTGGCTTGAGCAAGTGGTGTTATGATGATATCATTCAACACTACATGAGCCGGTCTGCTTGCTGCGAAATAGATTACTTCAGCAATATCTTCAGGTTTAAGTGGTTCATATCCTTTGTACACTTGTGCTGCTTTGTCGGTATCGCCTTTGAACCTGACAATGGAGAATTCCGTTTCAGCGGCACCGGGATTTATAGCAGTAACTTTTATTCCAAAAGGTAACAGATCAATTCGCATCGATTTTGACAATGCATCCACAGCGTGTTTGGTTGCACAATAAACATTCCCTTTAGCATAAGCTTCCTTACCAGCAATGGAGCCAATATTGATAATGTGTCCACTTTTTCTTTCTGTCATAAATGGTAAAATGGCTTTGGTAACATAGAGCAGCCCTTTGACATTAGTGTCTATCATCGTCTCCCAATCACTCAAGTCACCATCCTGAATTGCTGCAAGTCCCGATGCAAGACCAGCATTAGTCACCAGCACATCAATTTTTTTCCATTCATGGGGAAGTGATTGAATCGCTGCCACAACTTCATCATTATTGCGGACATCAAATGATAAGGTAAAAACTTTCGTTTCATAAGTA
>CAUJFJ010000039.1 GCA_963169675.1 Bacteroidota bacterium | reverse complement strand
ATAAGTGTGAGGAGATGCGACCCCTTCAGGGTCGTTGAGTTGCTGCATGAATAAGTGTGAAGCGATGCGACCCCTTCAGGGTCGTGAAGTTGTTGCATGAATAAGTGTGAGGAGATGCGACCCCTTCAGGGTCGTGGAGTTGCTGCATGAATAGTCGTGAAGAGATGCGACCCCTTCAGTGTCGAATGTGAAAATTTAACTCACATCTCCACCATATTCAAAATAGAATCGAGTATCAGTCGTCCATCAGTATTGCCTAAAACCGGATCGGCTGCTCTTTCAGGATGTGGCATCATGCCAAATACATTTCTGCCTTTGTTGCATATCCCTGCAATGTGGTCGGTAGCTCCATTGGGGTTAGCTGCATCCGATAAATTACCTGCTGCATCGCAGTAACGAAATAATACCTGATTGTTTTCCCGTAAGGAAAGTAAGGTAGCATCGTCAGCAAAAAATTTGCCCTCTCCATGTGCAATTGGAACCTGCACTACCTGTCCCAGATTCAGTTTGGATGTTACCAGACTTTCATCGGTCTCGGCACGCATATAAATGTTCTTGCAGATAAATTGTCTGCTATCATTATGCATCAATACTCCCGGAAGCAAATGTGCTTCAGTGAGTATCTGAAATCCATTACAGATTCCTAATACAAATCCACCTTTATCGGCAAACTCCATCACTTCTTGCATGATTGGTGAAAAACGGGCAATAGCGCCGGAACGTAAATAATCGCCGTACGAAAATCCTCCTGGTAATACTATGAAATCACATCCGCGCAAGCTGTGCTCCTTATGCCACAACATTTCAACCTGCTGCTTCATTACAGTTCCCAAAACATATTGCATGTCACGATCACAATTAGATCCCGGAAATACTACTACCCCAAATTTCATGTCGATTTATTTAGACTGCAAAAATAGACATTCCCGCCTGAAGTTGCAATGGAAAACTGGATTGTCGATTAAAAGGGTAATATATTTAATATCAGCTGTATACACTTACATAATTGACTGCCATTGTTGCTATCAGTAACCAAAAAATGACTTCCGATATCCAGGCTTTTTTGGCTGCCAGAAAATAATAGGAGATCATTGTCCCCAATGGAATGGTCACAATTGAAAACCTGTACACCGCTACCGAGCCTGCAAAAGCAAGTGATAATAATGCAACAAGCATGAACATAAATATAACCTGTTGGTAATTGCGGATGCGCGTGGCATTCTTGTAAAAGTTTTGCCTGATCCTGATTATTGCAAGAATAGTGATCAAAGTAATCACAACTAAAGTAATCCGGTACCCCTGCAAAGCAAGTCCTCCTGTATCTATCAATTGACGAATGTTATTCAGGAAAAATTTCTCTTTCAACTCATCCAAACCATCATACCAAAAATAATAAACGAATGCAAAGAAGAAGGGTAGTAACAACCCTACAATTCCAACCATCCAGTCGCGCCAGGAGAACGTTTTAAGAATGAGAATACTAATTGCAAACAGGAGAAAAAATGAAATTGCCGGAAGGTAAAACAGTGTTGCAACTCCAATCAAAAAGCAGGTGTCGAATACAAGTGGCAATGGATTGGTACTTTTGTATAGACGAAATATTTTATCGAGTGCCAGTAACAAAAAGGTATTGGTTATGATTACCGGATTGAACGATAAAAACTGTGGAATGAATGTGAGGAATAACATGTAAAAAAGTGCCGGTAAGTAAGAGTTCTTAAACAACACTTCATGTTTTATGATGATATGGTTCAGGTAAAAAACTTGGGCCGTGGTCAGCAAAAAGCCAATTAATCCCGGAAACCAGGCCGGTGCACCCGACATCATCCACAACACCAGATTGTACAACGGCATCGGATTTTGGACGATCAAACCACCCCCGGTTTGCCACCCCAACAGCCACATTGCCACCATAAACACCGGAATAATGACCAGAGAGGCAGGTTGGGAGTTTTTAAATACGTTGATTATCATTAACTTACAAATCTTTTACGATTTACCGGTTCTTCAAAGGTGAAAAAATTGCGGCGTTTTGAAAAATGCATTATTTTTGTGACAAAACAAATCAGATTATGGACGCAGTATGGCATGGTATCGCAGCAGCTTTTGAATGGGTATTTGCAGCAGCAAAACCAATTGGCCCAATGGCTAATGTTTTCTTTATTGCTGTAGGATTTATCGGCACCGGATTTTGGTTGTGGTATGGTGAATCAGTTCGCAAAGGTGGAGATAACTTTCTGGCTGATAACGCAGACAAGAAGTAAGTACCTTTTACAGTAATTTTTACATCATTAAATCATTACCGATATCCTTTCGGTAATATTTCCCTTCATATTTTATTTTTTCAGCATTTTGCATCGAAATTTCTTTCGCTGCTTCAATGGAATTTGCAATGGATGTAATTGCAAGCACACGCCCGCCGTTTGTCAACACATCGTTATCTTTTCCCGAAGTTCCAGCATGAAATAAAATACTCCCTTCGCAGTTTTCGAATCCACTCATGATTTTCCCTTTGGTATAATCGCCGGGATAACCTTCCGATACCAGCATAACTGTTAATGCTGTTCGTTCATCGGTTTCAATTTGGTGGTGATGAAGATTTCCTGCTGCAACCGCTTTAAACAATTCTACTAAATCATTTTTTATTCTGGGAATGACTACTTCCGTTTCAGGATCACCCATTCTTGCATTGTATTCAATCACGTATGGATCACCCCCAACATTCATGAGTCCGATAAATATGAATCCTTTGTAGTCAATTTTTTCTTCATGCAATCCTTTTACCGTTGGCCGGATGATGCGATCCTCAACTTTTTTGCGAAAGGCTTCATCATAAAATGGAACTGGTGAAACAGCTCCCATTCCTCCGGTATTTAATCCTTTGTCGCCATCACCAATGCGTTTATAATCTTTAGCTTCAGGAAGCACTACATAACTTTTCCCGTCTGTGAGAACGAATACACTTACCTCAATGCCTGCCAGGAATTCTTCAATCACAACCGTATTTCCGGCTTTACCAAATTTAGCATCCTCAAGCATCGATTTTAATTCATGCTTTGCTTCATCCAAATTGTTCAAAATAAGAACACCTTTGCCTGCTGCTAATCCATCTGCTTTAAGCACATAAGGAGCCTGCAAAGTTTCTAAAAACAGGTATCCTTCTTCCAGATTTTCTCGCTGAAAACTGGCATATCCTGCCGTTGGAATTTTATGGCGCTGCATAAATTGCTTTGAAAAATCTTTACTCCCTTCCAGTTGAGCCCCATTTTTATCGGGACCAATTACAGGAATATTTTTCAAGGCATCATGTGATTCAAAATAATCACGTATCCCATTCACCAAAGGATCTTCCGGACCAACTACCACCATATCGATTTTGTTATTACTAGCAAAAGCAGCAATAGCATCAAAATCATTTACACCAAAAGCCACATTCGTTCCATGCTGCGAAGTGCCTGCATTGCCCGGAGCAATATATAAATGACTGCAATGTTTGCTCTGAGAAATCTTCCAGGCTAAAGCATGCTCACGACCACCGGAACCAAGTAATAAAATATTCAACAGAATTAAGGATTAAGGATTAAGAATTAAGGATTGGGTTATTTCTGCGTTAGCAGAATTAAAGAACTGATACCTCCGTTTCAGCGTTTCACGATCCACCAACTGGTGGACTAAAGGCAGCACCCCTCGACTTCGCTCTGGGCGGCGCATCAGCACATCAGCACATTAGCACATTAGCACATTACAATGGAATATTTCCATGCTTTTTCTTCGGCAACACCGCCACTTTATTTTCAAGCATCTTAAATGCTTTCATCAATTTCGATCTGGTATCTTCCGGTCTAATTACTTCATCAATATAACCTCTTTCTGCAGCCTTGTATGGATTCGCAAATAAATCGGTATATTCTTTTTCTTTCTCTTTTAATTTTGCTTCAGGATCTTTTGCTTCAGAAATTTCTTTCTTAAAAATAATCTCAGCAGCACCTTTAGCACCCATTACAGCAATTTCAGCAGTAGGCCATGCATAATTCATGTCGGCACCAATATGTTTCGAATTCATTACATCATAAGCTCCACCATAAGCCTTACGCGTGATAACGGTAATTCTTGGAACTGTTGCTTCACAAAATGCATACAGCAATTTTGCTCCATTGGTGATAATGGCATTCCATTCCTGATCAGTACCCGGAAGAAATCCTGGTACGTCTTCGAACACCAGCAATGGAACATTAAACGAATCGCAGAAGCGAACAAAGCGTGCTGCTTTGGTAGAAGCATGGTTATCGAGTACACCTGCAAGAAACGCAGGTTGATTAGCAACTATACCAATACTTCTTCCACCAATACGTGCAAAACCAACTACGATATTCTCTGCGAAATTTTTATGAACTTCAAAGAAAGTATCGTCATCAATCACACCACTAATCACATCACGAATATCATAAGGTTGATTCGGATTTGCAGGAATGATATCATTCAGCGAAATTCTTTTTTCATCACCACCGGAATAGGGTAGTGATGGAGCATCTTCTTCACAATTTGAAGGAATATAGCTGAATAATTTTTTAATATTATTGATGCACTCCACTTCATTCGCACAGGAGAAATGTGTTACGCCCGATTTCGTAGAGTGTGTTGACGCACCTCCGAGTTCTTCTGATGTAACTTCTTCATGAGTTACAGTTTTTACCACATTAGGTCCAGTAACAAACATGTAACTGGTGTTTTCCACCATCATAATGAAATCGGTGATAGCCGGAGAGTAAACAGCACCACCTGCACATGGTCCCATGATGGCACTTATTTGTGGAATGACTCCGGATGCAAGTGTATTGCGATAAAAAATATCGGCATAACCACCTAATGAAACAACACCTTCCTGAATGCGCGCTCCACCTGAATCATTCAATCCAATTACGGGGGCACCATTTTGCATGGCCAGATCCATCACTTTGCAGATTTTTTCTGCATGTGTTTCGGAAAGTGAACCTCCAAAGACCGTAAAATCCTGTGAAAAAACATATACCAGGCGACCGGCAATAGTGCCATAACCCGTTACAACGCCATCACCGGGATAAATTTCTTTTTCGAGACCAAATTCCCGGGAGCGGTGTGTTACCAACATGCCAATTTCTTCAAAAGAACCCTCATCCAGTAAGAAGTGAAGGCGCTCACGTGCAGTCAGCTTGCCTTTTTTGTGTTGAGCGTCAATTCGTTTTTGTCCGCCACCCAGTTGGGCAGCAGCAATTTTAGCATCTAAATTAGAAAGCTTATCATTCATCGGAAAGGGATCAATTAAGTTGAAATGAAGGAACAAAGAAACTGAAAAAAGAGGGATTTCTGAAAGGAAGAAGTGATAACAGTATAAAGATTGCTCCACATGAAACATCAAAGCACTATTTTTGTTGAAAATCTGGCGGCATACTGCTTGTTTTATGGATAAACTGGAATCGGATTGGTTAATTGCAAATGGTGATAAAGTGCTTATGGCCGGTCCATGCAGTGCTGAATCACGCGAACAGGTGTTGGAAACAGCTATCGGAATCGCTTCTTATTACCCCAATGCAATTTTAAGAGCCGGCATCTGGAAGCCCCGCACTCGTCCAGGAATGTTCGAAGGTGTTGGAGAACAGGCACTTCCATGGTTGGCGGAAGCTAAGAAAGTAACCGGTTTAAAGGTTGCCATTGAAACAGCTTCCGTAAAACACATTGACCTGGCTCTGAAAAATGGTGTCGATATGATTTGGATTGGTGCCCGAACCACAGTCAATCCGTTTTTAGTCCAGGAACTTGCCGACTCATTAAAAGGCGTCGACATCCCGGTTTTTGTGAAGAACCCCATTCACCCCGATTTGCAATTGTGGATAGGCGGACTTGAACGATTTTATAAAGCCGGAATTACCAAATTAGCTGCCATTCATCGCGGATTTCATGCTTTTGAAAATTCCGGTTATCGCAATGTGCCCCGGTGGCAATTGGTACATGCCCTGAAGTCGCGTTACCCCGAATTACCTGTGATTTGCGATATTAGCCATATTGCCGGTCATCGAGAGTTTTTACCCATGATTGCCCAACAGGCATATGACTTGAATCTGGAAGGACTGATGGTTGAAACCCACTGTGATCCAACATCCGCGCTAAGCGATGCCGCACAGCAAGTTACACCTGAAGCACTGAATGAGTTACTCACTTCACTGGTAAAACGCCTGCCTTCATTTGAGGATACTCCTGTGATGGATCAGATTTTGGAAATCAGGAAGGAGATTGATGCCGTTGATAAAAAGTTGCTGGAAGCACTCAATCGGAGGATGGAACTGGCAGCTACCATCGGCGAATTGAAGAAAGAATATAATGTGAGTATTCTGCAATTGGAACGCTGGAAACAAGTGATAGATAATTGTATGGTGCTTGCTGCCGAAAAAGGATTAAACAGTGAGTTTATCCGGAATGTGCTCATCCAGGTTCATGATGAAGCCATCCGACTGCAGTCGAAAATTTGGAATGAATCAGATAACGGCGTTCCTAAAAAGTAGTGTTATCGGGTAGTAAACTTTCCAGTTTTTGGAAACTTTTTTGGTGATCAGCCCCTTCCTTCGAACCTTCTAAAACCCAGAAATCATTTATTTTCTTAACCCTGTTTTCCGGATTCGGGTGGGTACTTAAAAATTGCAAAGGCCCCATGCTGCCTCCTTCCTTTTCCATCCGCTCAAAAAATCCGGCAAATGCCTTCGGATTATAATCGGTGTCGCTCAGGTATTTAACTGCGTATTCATCTGCCACTTCCTCATCAGAGCGACTGAATTTCAATCCCAATAAATTGATTCCCAGAGTTGTGAGAAGTTCTCCGTCCGTACCTGTCAACAAGCCCATGACAACTTTCAATCCGTAAGTTTTGGTCATTTGATCAGTGCCATGCCTCAGATCACCATGGGCAATTTCATGTCCTAGTATTCCTGCCAATTCATCTTCAGATTCTACGTATCGGATGAGTCCGGTATACACATATATGTAACCCCCGGGAGTGCAGAAGGCATTGTAAATGGTGTCGTTATCAATTACCCGAAGTTGCCAGCTAAAATCATTGCGGTGAAAAAGGTCGTCTGAAGCAAGTATTTTATCCCGGATGCCTTCCAGATGTTTATAAAGTTTGGGATGTTTGGCAGGAGCCAGAATCGGATAGTTTTCGGGGTCAGCATCAATGGCAGCAGCCATCTGACTGCCAAGTGTCAGGTCTTCTTCAGGTGAAAATATAGTAAAGTCGCCATCTCTGCTTTGGCAGGATGCAAAAGTGACCAGGGCGAAAACGAATGGCAGGATCTTTTTCATGTTGCAAATATCGGTATGGAAAACATTAAATAAGTAAACAAAATTATGGTGTTGATGGATGCTATAATTTTATATTTTTGTGCGCAACCAACGCAATCTGAAATGAAAGAATTAGTAGCATCCTTTACAGCACAACTCCGCCAGGCAGTTGAAATAGGTGAAAAAGCAACCTTCACCCCTTCACAAAATCCGATCCGCAACGTATTAATCACCGGTTTAGGTGGATCAGGGATTGGTGGAAGTATCATCAATCAGATTGTGGAACACGAAATTAAGGTTCCTATTACTGTTAATAAAGATTATTTCATTCCTGCATTTGTGGGTCCTGAAACTTTGGTTATTGTTTCTTCTTATTCAGGAAATACCGAAGAAACACTGGGAGCAATGGAAATTGCTATGAGCCGTGGTGCCAAAATGGTTTGCGTGACTTCGGGTGGTAAAGTTTTAGAAATTTCCAAAGCTAATGGCTTCGATCATATTGTTATTCCCGGTGGAATGCCACCAAGAGCTTGTCTTGCTTATTCATTCACACAACTTTTTTATGTGTTGCATGGCTTCGGACTAATCAGCAACTCATTTAAAGCTGACTTCGAGACCAGCATTCATTTGCTCGATCATGAAGAAGAGCACATTTGTTCTGAAGCATATTATCTCGCGGAAAAATTACACAAGAAAATTCCGGTGATTTACAGTCAGGCAAATTTTGAAGCCGTGTGTATTCGCTTCCGCCAGCAAATTAATGAGAATTCAAAAATGCTTTGTTGGCATCATGCCCTTCCGGAGATGAATCACAATGAATTGGTTGGATGGACTATTCCTAACGATAAACTGGCAGTAGTATTTTTCAGAAATGAAACCGACTACGATCGTACCAAAACCAGAATGGAACTCACCAAAGAAATTGTAAAAAAATATACACCTTATATTTTTGAAGTTTATTCTAAAGGTGCTACACAATTGCAACGCTCACTCTATCTTATTCACTTCGGTGACTGGGTGTCCTGGTATATTTCAGAAATCAGAAATATTGACGCAACTGAAGTTAAAGTAATCGATTTTCTCAAAGGAGAATTGTCGAAGATTTAGTCAGTCTGTTACTTATTTCTTCCTAAGCCACACCGTGAGTTGCATGCCTGTGCCGGTAGCATTCATGATGGATGTTAGCACTTTTTTTAACGGGCCCGGAGCATAGGTGTTTCCTGCAAACCGTTCGTGAAATATGATTTCATACCCGTGTTTGGCTGCATGTGCTTCAAACGATTCCAAAGTGAATTCATAGAGGTGGAAAGGAGTGTGCATGGGGCTGATATTTGATACAAAATCACTGCCTCTTAAATTGTAGTAAAGGTTCAGAAGCTTCGCCATCAGCCAGTCAGAGGATGGCACCTCAATATGCATGATGCCTCCGGGTCTGAGCCACTTCATTGCTTTTTCAATATTTGCTGCAGGGTAATAAAGGTGTTCCAGTACTGCGCCGAATGTTATGAAATCAAAGAAATTGTTTTCGTAAGAAGCATCTTCAACTGTGCTGCACACAATGCGGTCAGCAGGAATATTCATTCGTGTGATGGCTCTTTCATGAAAGGGTTTTGAAGGTTCAAATCCCCAAACATCGAAGCCCGCGTTTTGCATGGCGATCATACATTTCCCAATGCCTGCTCCAATATCAAGAGCTTTCATTCCGGGTTGTACAGGCTTTAGTTTTTGCAGTGTATTAAGTGAGTATTTGAAATATTCGGGATTGATCTCAAAATAATTCGGAACCCAATAGTTTTCCGGAGGTGTTCCATAATGATCCTGTATATCGTAAGGAATTGGCATCGGACTTGAATAGTTGAGCCTGCATTTGGTGCATTGCAGTACAGAAACTGAAATGCCCGGCTGCTTCCACGGTTTCAGTCCCTGCGAATGGTTCTGGCGGAGGCCAAGTACTCTGAATGCATTCGACCCACACATATTACAGGTGGTGGTTTCGTCAAAATAGTAATGTTTTCTCACGATTTTTATGGTTGGGTGACCAAGGTCGGCAAAATTCCTGAATTAACAAACCGATGTTCTTGTAAAAACGCGAACTCACTGATGAGGTAAGTCATTATGTCAGTGTGGTTGACAGACCTGCACTTCTTTTCAGGGGTAGCAGGGTTCCCTTTGCAAATGGCTTACTTGGAATTGATCCGGAATTCGATGCGCCTGTTTTTCGATTTGCTCTCAGCTGTAGTGTTCGGAGCTATAGGCTTTGTTTCTCCATAACCTTTAAATGACAAACGTTTGGAATCAACACCTTTGCTGATCAGATAATCGACAACACTCTTAGCTCTGTTTTCGCTTAATTTCTGATTGTAATCATCGCGGCCATCTGTATCGGTGTGACCCGATATTTCAACATACAGCGTGGGGTACTCGTTCATCAGTTTGATGATTTGTTGCAGTGTCATTTGTGATTCCGGCTTCAACATAGTTTTATCGGTATCAAAAAAGATATTGTTCAACACAATATTATTTCCTGCTTCAAGCGATTTCATTTCTACATCAAGAGTAATTTCCCTGAAAGTTGATGAGTCCGAGATATCGAAATAGTTTGATTCAAACATATAACCATCTGCATAAACAAAAGCTCCATATTTTCTTCCTGAAGGAAGTGAGATCAGATATTTTCCGGTTTTACTATCGGTGATGTAAGTTCCAATGCGCTCCTGTTTGTTGAGGTCAATGAGTTCAATAAAAGCCGATACTGGTGCTTTATCTACAGCATCGATAATATATCCGCTTAACACCGACATTTTACTAATCGGTTTATCTGCTTCTGAAAGAAATGTAACCATGTATAAATCTTTCTCACCGAAACCATCTTCAGTTACTGAAGCATAATAGGCATTGCTTCCGTTTGCTGCAACTACAAAATACACATCATCATCAGGAGAGTTAACCGGATAACCAATATTGGTAGGCTTTTTCCAGAATTCATTTTCGTATACGGAATAAAATACATCATAACCTCCCATGCTGTTGTGTCCCTTCGATGAAAAGTAAAGTGTCGAACCGCCGGGATGCATAAACACACCTTCTTCATCATATCGTGTATTTATTACGCCACCCATATTAATAGCAGGCCCCCAGGTTTTCTTAATTGGGTCCCAGGGACTCTTATACAAATCTCTTCCACCATAACCACCCGGACGGTCACTTGAAAAATATAACATGTTACCATCGGGCGATAAACACGCAGATGATTCATGATATTTGGTGTTGATGTTTTTTCCGGGATCAACCGGTTTTGTCCATTCACCATTATCAATATATGACATCAAAATATCACCATTGTTTCGGTCTCCCTTGAAGACAAACAGGATGTGTCCGTCAGGTGACAAGCCCGCCGCCGCATCGTGAGTGGTGGTATTCACAATGGTGCCCAGATTTTTTGCCTGAGTCCATTTGCCATTAATTCTTTGGCTGGTATAAATATCTTCAAAGTACTCGAGGTCTTCGGGATCTGTTTGATTTCCCGTACTTCCTGGCCTGCGGGAAGTGAAAAATAATTCAGCCTCATCAGCAGTGATTAGCGGATTGTATTCTGGATTTTTGGTATTAATTGCTAATCCTAAATTTTCAATCTTAACTTTAATCGGATTCTTTATCAGTTCCTGACCATTTTTACATTCTGCAACTCGTCGTGTGATGTCGTCAATCGGTTCTTCTTTTCCCAGAAATTCACCATACTGCATGTAAGCAGCAATGGCTTCATCCCATTTCAACAACACCTGCAATGTTCGACCTTTGAAGTAGTATGCATCCGGATTTACTTCCGGATTCAAATCAATGGCTTTGTTTAATAATTCAAGTGCCTGCTGTTTTTTTCGGATCGAAAAGTAACAGGTTCCCAGCTTGAAATTTAAATCTGCATTGGAATTATTGAATTTCATCGCACGCTCATAATGTGGAATAGCATATTTGTACAAAGCAGGTTTTCCACTCATAAAATATTCATCACCTTGCTGCAAATCAATCAAGGCTAATTTTAATTCGCTAATGCGGGATGGGAAAAATTTATCTGAAAATGGGATATCCTGACCATGCAATGATGTAGCCGCCAGTAAAATGGTAAGGATGGTATAAACGTATCTTGTAGCTGATTTCATAATCTGATGTTCCGGTCCTGAAATTACTGCAAAGTTAAGCACGATTAGTCGCCTGAGGAAAGTCTTATTGACAAGAAATAGTTAAAAAGAGTTTGTGGAGTAAGATCCGATAATGACAGTTAAAGTATTAATAATCAATAATATAATCGCTATTTTTAGAATCACTAGCGACATTTTAGAATTATTTTCAAATCGACTAGGGGTCTTTAAACCTGCAAGTGTCTTCATTTAAATGGAAATGGTGCAGACTAAAATTTCTAATTTAACAGCCTGATTAATTTTTTGGTTGTGAAATTGGAAGATACAGAGAACCTGGCAGGCTTGAAAAAAAGCGACAAACAAGTGTTCGAGCAGTTGTTTCGAAGCTGTTATGCACCTCTGTGTAATTATGCTGCAGGGATTGTTTCCGATAAAGATGAAGCTGAAGATATAGTGCAACAAACAATGATCACATTCTGGGAAAAACGTGAAACGATTGAGATTACAACTTCAGTGAAGTCGTATCTCTACCGTGCTGTTCATAATCAGGCATTGAATAAAATCCGTCACGATAAGGTCCGCCAGGTTTATTCAAAAGATGTGCAAAGTGCAGGCGAACAGGAAAGTGAAGCAGCTTCTGGCAAAATATTGCAGCAGGAAATGCAGTCAAAAATTACCGAAGCAATTAATCAGCTTCCTGATCAATGCCGGACAGTTTTCCAGCTATCACGATTTGAAAATTTAAAATATCTGGAAATTGCAAATCATTTGGGAATCTCAGTGAAAACAGTAGAAAATCACATGGGCAAAGCACTTCGATTGATGCGGATAAGTCTCAAGGATTATCTTCCGCTTTGTTTGTTATGGTTAATTAATTTATTCTCGTAAGCAAGCATGGAAACAAATCAATTTCTGAACGATGATGCAATCGAATCGCTGATTGCTAAAGTGCTTGCAAATGAAGCAAACGAATCTGAAATGGCTTCATTGAGATCCTGGCGACAGGCAAGCGCTGAAAATGAAAGTTATTTTATCATACTGAAACAAATTTTTGAAGAGTCTGCACTTGCAAAGGAAAACTATACATATAATGTAGATGAAGCCTGGAAAAAGGTTAAACCCCAGCCTGTTTTTGTTTGTGCCTTGCCGGCGAAGGAACATAAACCGGTTGCCCAATCCTTCTCTTGGTTAAAAGTTGCAGCTGCTATTTTAATCGTCGCAGGATTTTCTTTTGCTGCTTATATGATGTTCAAAGAAGAAGCAGTAAAGCCTGTTACTATTGCTTCATCTGAAAAGATTATACATACCTCTCTCCCTGATAGTACACATATTGTGGTTAACAGAAATTCAGAACTGGAGTATGTGTTTACTAAAGATCAAAGAAAAGTAGCTCTCAAAGGTGAAGCTTTCTTTGATATTGCTCCTGATGCAAACCGTCAATTCATTCTTGAAGTTGGTAGTCTTACCATAGTAGATATTGGAACTGCTTTCAATGTGAATGCTCCTGTTAACAGCGATTCTATTGTTGTTTATGTAGAGTCGGGAGAAGTGAAAATTACTTCTTCCACAGGAAAAGAAATGAACTTATTAAAAGGTGAAACAGGAATATTTAAGCGTTCATCCGACTTGCTTTCAAAGGAATTGCATGCAGATACCAATCTTGTAAGCTATAAAACTAAAATATTTGTCTTTGAAAATGCTCCTCTTGAAGTGATTGCTGCTAAACTGAATGAAGTATATGGTGTAAATATCATTCTCAGCGATTCATTAATTAATTGCCACCTCACTTCAACTTTCCGTAATGAAGAAATTGATGCAATTCTGGAAGTTATTGCCGAAACTTTAAATCTTAAAGTTTCGAAATTGGAAAATAAAATTGTTTTAGAAGGTTCAGGTTGTAACCGAAAAGAAGACTGATTTATGATTCGTTTGGTTTTTTTATTTTATTTCGTTTTAATCTTGTTTGCAGATGTTCAGGGTCAAACACATATTCCTTTTTTAGAAAAGAAGATATCAGTGGTTTCCGAAAATCAGGAGTTAGCTGTTGTGCTGGCCAAAATTGGTCAGGCAGGTGGGTTTAGTTTTTCGTATAATCCTGCTATTGGAGATTTTTCAAAGTTGGTTTCTGTAAAAGTGAATCAAAAACCCGTTCGGGAGATTTTACAACAGTTGTTGTCTGATGAATACGATTATAAAGAACGTGATAAGTATATTATTCTTAAAAAATCGAAAGCCAGAAAAGTAAAGAGTGAATCGAAGGAACTCTTAACCATAAGCGGATATGTCAAAGACAGCAATGGGGAACCGCTTTCATGGGTAAGTATTTACGATAAAGCTTCTCTGGCATCCACTGTCTCCAACGATTATGGTTATTTTTCTATGGAGTTCCATACGCGGCAATTACCCGTCAATCTTATTTTTAGTAAGCAACATTTTGTAGATACCATATTACCTTTAAAGATATCAGGATCTACATTTAATACTGTGGTTCTGAGAAATATGCCTAAGCCAACCCCGGTTATTCCGCCTGTGAACATTGATTCATTAGCAAAGAAAGCAGAGGAGGCAACCCGATCATTTTTCAGAGCTTATGAAAAGGAACCTAATCATCAAAATATAAGTGATACCATTTACAGAGAATTTCAGGCATCATTAATTCCATTTGTAGGAACTAATGGGGAGCTTTGTGGTAATGTGATCAACAAATATTCTTTCAATTTATTTGGTGGATATTCATTGGGAACGCAGGCTGTTGAGTTAGCCGGTTTTTTTAATTTGAATCGGGGAGATGTAAGTGATGTTCAATTGGCTGGATTTTTGAATATGACCGGAGGCAAAGTCAAAGGTGTTCAGGCTGCCGGTTTCGTCAATCTGGTACGCGGAGATGTGAATGGAGTGCAGGCGGCCGGATTTGTAAATACTACCTGGAGTAATTTGAAAGGAGCACAATTTGCCGGCTATGTGAATGTGGTGAAAGGTAATGTTGATGGAGCTCAATTTGCCGGATTCGTGAATTGTACCCTTGATAGCATGAAGGGATTTCAGGCTGCAGGTTTTTGCAATTATGTCGGAGGCACCATGAAAGGTACCCAACTCTCCGGTTTTGTGAATGTTACTCGCGGTCATTTGAAAGGAACACAAATTGGTTTTCTGAATTATGCTAATACAGTCAAAGGTTCGCAAATTGGATTTTTAAATTTTACCGATACTTCAGAGGGAATTCCTGTTGGATTCCTGAGCTTTGTAAAAAGTGGATATCATAAAATTGAAATTGATACCGATGAACTTCTTCCATTGAACATTTCCCTGCGAACTGGTGTAAATGCATTTCATAATATTTTGAGTGCCGGAATTAATCCGGGAACCGGCGATACACTTTTATGGAATTTTGGATATGGTTTCGGTACTACCTATAAAATAACACCAAGGACTGCAATCGATTTCGATATTACTTCTTCACAAATGGTAAAAGGCAATAATTTCGATAAAATTAATCTTGTAAATCGCGCTGCCCTCGGAGCCGATTTCTCACTTTCAAAGAAGTTATCCCTTGCACTGGCATTTACTTTTAATGCACAATTAACAAATAGCAATTACCAAAATTACCCTAACATTTTTACGTGGACCAAACCCGATGTTTTCAATACTACAACGTATCCCGCTGCCGATCTTGACTTAAAATTCTGGTGGGGATTTAAAGCAGGAATTAGGTTTTTTTAAATTACTGATTGCCAGTGAACAGAGTTTAAATTCTATTGCGTGAGAAGAAAGATTAGTGGTAAATTGTTGAAAATGAAAGATTTAGTGATGTTTATATTTTTTG
>CAUJFJ010000038.1 GCA_963169675.1 Bacteroidota bacterium | reverse complement strand
TATTTTTGCTTCCGGGAATAACGGACACGTGGAAAGCTTTGTAAGGTTTGCAAATGATTCAACAATTTTATTTGCCACTATCGACAGTACAGAGCGAAAATATGATCCAATATCATCCGGTGATTTTTACATACTGAATGAAAACCTGGTGAATCTAAAGAATGCTATCGATGGTTTCGATAGCCCCTACCAATTAATTGAACTACCCACACCGGTGATGCGTTTTCATCTGCTTTCAGATACAGTCACAAATACTAAGAGAGAAAGTATGCAATACAGCATGTTTGTTTCCGGTGATATAGTTTATCATGCACCAGAGGTTTCCTATATAAACTACCTGGTTTGTAATAATAAAATATTTGTTCCTCAGTATTTCAAAGAGGGTTTAACCGATTCAGAAAAAAATAAAGATGGAATAGTAATGGATATCATTGCCCAGTTATATCCCGGTAAGAAAATTATTCCGATAAATCCCTTGCCATTAAATTATCAGGGAAAAGGCATCCGAAGTATTGTTTCGTTGCAACCTAAACTTCCTTTGTCACGAAAATGATTTCTTAGCGAATCAAAGTCACCGTGCCTACCCTGACTTTTTTATCGGGATCATTGGTTACTTTCAATTGGTAAACATAAACTCCTTCAGGTAACGGCTTTCCATTTTCATCTAATCCATCCCACTGATCGTAGGGACCTTCAGAAACAAAAATTGGTTGTCCCCACCTTCCCCAAATTGAAAGGTCATATCCTTCAACGGAATATCCGGTAACACCAAATGTATCATTAATACCATCTCCATTTGGAGTAAATGAATTTGGGATATAGAAGGTAACCACATTTTCTACAAACACTTCTCCAAAGGTACTATCGACACATCCCTCACTACTTACTGCTGTCAACTGCACAGGGAAAGTGCCAGGCACCAGATAGGTATGAGACGGAAACTGAAGTGAAGATGAAGTGTTATCTCCAAATGTCCAGTACCAGGTTACCGTATTCAGAGAAGCATCCACAAAATCAAAAAACGGATTTAATATGGTTGCCTGAGTGGGTGAAATCGTGAATGCGGGCTCAGGTAAAGGATTTACAACAACTGTTAAAGAATCATACCGTGTTGTCGAACACGAATCATTCATAGCTACAATGTACGTTTCTGTTTGTGTTGGAACAAATGTGTATCCGGTAGCTGTACCTAAATTATTATTCCAAAGGTAATGATACGGACCGCCATTCCCGCCGGTACCACTTACGGAGAAGGTAATTTCCTGCCCGTAACAAACTTCATCTGGTCCGGTAATTTCCGGTATTAAATCGGGATAACGTTCGATAATGATCAGGTTAGATTGTACAGGATTGACAGCTAAACATCTTTCAGTTGATGTATAAATGAGTGTTAGTGTATCACCATTTAAAAACGAATCTGTAACAAGTGTATCGTTATTGTTTCCTACAGGAGAACTGTTCAATAACCATTGATAAGATGGATTCAATCCACCTAAAATTCCTGTTGCACTGTAAGTAATTTCGGTTCCATCACAAAATACTCCCGGAGGATTTGCAGATATGGTAGCAACCGGAGTTAACAAAGGATCTATTTGCGCAATGATTTTATTGGAAGTATCAGTTACTGGTAAGGCGCAGAATGCAGAAGAGCCTATAACTAAATCAATCTGATCACCATTGTTGAGTTGAGTAGTTGTGAAAACAGGTGTAGAAGCAGTCGAAACACCATTCACGCGCCAATCAAATACAGGTGATGAACCGGCTCCTGTGTAACTTGCAGAGAACGAAAGTGTATCACCATCACATACCGAACCGTTTGGAACAACAGTTATTGTTACATCAGGTGTAATATTTTGAGAAACCTGAACGGTAATAGTATTTGAAAATGCACTTGTTGCCGTAACACAAACAATGGATGAAGTAAGTTTCAACCGAACCTGATCGCCATTCACCAGAGATGAAGATGCAAATACCGGATTGTTCGATCCAACAGGATTTCCATTCAAAGTCCACTCATAAACAGGTGCACTTCCTTCATTGGTAGTATTAGCTGTGAAGGTTAATAAATCACCCGGACAAACAGCGCCCTGAGGGTTAACTGAAATACTTACAGTTGGTGTAACATTAGGGATAACCTGAGCTGTAAGCACGTTAGATGTATCAGTGTTGAAATTCCGACACTGATAGTTGCTGGTAAGTAATGCTTGCAGCAAATCTCCGTCAGCAAACTGAGCAGCATAAGTATCCGTGTTATTTCCGGCTACTGCATTACCATTAAGAAACCAGGTGTACACCGGATTAGTTCCTCCATTGGTTCCATTCGCAGAAAAAACAATGGTATCGCCATCGCAAACAGGAGAAGCTGGTTGCATACTAATAGAAACTGCGGGATTCAAATAAGGCAACATCTCAACTTCAATTGTATTCGATACAACAACAGTTGGAGCTGCACACAAGGCATTACTGACTAACCTGATGTTTATGGTATCACCATCTGTCAATGTGGAAAGAGTAATTGAAGATGCACTTGCACCGGTTGGAACCCCATTCACAAGCCACTGGTACACCGGAGCGTTTCCGGGATTTACCGTCGTAGCATTGAAAGTTAAAGGTGTTCCGTCGCAAACCGGACCGGCAGGCAAAACGGAGATCGTAGCGTCCGGAACCAAAACAGGATCAACCTGCATTACTATTGCATTTGAATTTGCAGTTGCCGGCACAGCGCATCCATTGGATGATGTTAACCGAACCCGTACAATATCATTGTTGGCGAGTGTAGCTGAAGAAAATACTGAAGAATTATTTCCGGTTACCACCCCATTTACCAGCCATTCATAAGTTGGTGATGGCCCCTGAAAAGATGGAGAAGCCGTAAACTGAACAATAGTTCCTGCACAAATTGGACCCGCGGGGTTTGCAACAATACTTACTGCGGGCACCACAATAGGCAGCACAGTAACAGTTATTGCATTTGATGTAGCATTCACCGGCGAAACACAAGTGCCATTCGATGAGACATTCACGCGTATAACATCACCGGATACTAAGGTTGAAGTACTGAATGTAGTGCTGTTTGTGCCGCTGTTCACACCATTAACTTGCCACTGATACGCAGGATTTGTCCCTCCATTCACAGAACTTGCAGTAAAAGTTACATTGGTGCCGGCACAGAATGAAGCCGAAGGTGAAATGGTAATAGTAGCGGATACAGGTACAACGGGATTGATAGTAACGGTGATTATATTACTGGTATCAATAGCTGTAACGAGGCAAGTCAGACTGGATGTCATCACCACTGAAATCTGATCGCCGTTATTCAAAACATCGGAGGCATAAGTCAGGCCGCCGGTGCCGGTATTTACACCATTTATTTTCCAAAGAAAAGATGGGGTTGCTCCACCGTTGACAGGAGTAGCCGTAAAAATAATATTATCACCATCACAAACCGGTCCCGCCGGATTAGCCGTTATGGTTACAGAAGGGAAAGTTGGTGCCGTAACTGAAATCACAATAGAATTGGAAGTGGCCGAAGCAACCGTAACACATGTTTCGCTTGAAGTAAGAATAACTTTTACGATATCACCATTGGTGAGCGTGGTACTTGTAAAAATATTAGAATTCGTTCCCACATTAACTCCATTTATCTGCCATTGATAAGCAGGTGCTGTACCTCCATAAGTGGGAAATGCACGGAAAATGACTTGTTCACCCGGACAAATTGCGCCCACATTATCGCTGGTGATGGTAACAGATGGGGTGAGCACGGGATCAATCACAGGATTAAGAACATTAGAAGTTGCTGCCGGACATCCTGCATTTGCAGTCAATGAAACAGCAACCTGACTTCCTATGGTGAGTATCGATGAACTAAAGGTTGGACTATTGGTTCCTGTATTGGTGCCGTTGACATTCCACTGATAAACCGGAGTAGCACCGGGATTGACAGGCGTGGCTGTGAATGTCAGATTGTCGCCTTCACAAACCACTCCCAATGGGGATTGAGCAATAGAAACCGATGGTGCCGCAAACGGATTTACAACCATCACATACGGTGGAGAAACTGCATTAAATGACGTTACACAAATGGAATTGGAAACCATTGATACCGTTATCACATCGCCATTATTCAAAGTTGATGATGACCAGGTCGATGAGTTTGTTCCCACATTAACCCCATTTAATTGCCATTGAAAGGATGGATTGGTACCACCAAATGTTGGGAGTGCGGTAAATGTTACCAGGGTACCAATACAAACCGGTCCAGATGGATTGGCAAGAATGGAAATGGAAGGAATCGGATTGGCAGGGCCAGGATTTACTTTGATAGAGTAAATCTGATTGGTAATTTTTGGAGGGCAACCGTTATCAGTGACACTAGCCACAAACTGATATGGAGTTGCGCGAGCCATGCCACATTCTGTGCTCCAGCAAAATTGTGAAGATACTATACCATCTCCGGCTGCATTGGCCAGTGATGCTGCAGGATTAAATAATGCTGAATTAAAAATATTTCCGGATGATGTCAGATAAAGACTATCACCATTCGGATCGGTGAATGTGACAGGAAAACAAATGGTTTGACCTTCGGTAATCGTGTAACTGGCCTGACCACTTCCATTCGCATTCGATAATGTTGGAACTCCATTAGGGGGACAAGCAATTGCAATCAACTGCAAATCTCTTCGGATCATGGCAATTAAAACACCATTACGATATTCTTTAATCTCAATTGCCACTACAAAGAACCCCTGGTTGGGGATGCTGTAATTGGTCAACCCTGTTTGTGGATCAATAGTGGATGTACCACCTGCTCCAAAAGGTATACCAACCGAATATCCCGGATTGTACATTACCGGTGGAATTGGAAATGCATATGGATTGTTATCGAATTGGGGATCAGGAATTGCAATTCCGGAGGATGAATATCCACCATAAGGAACTTCAAAAGAATAAACCAGACTATCGCCATCAGGATCTGTAGCGTTGTTAATGATAGATGCTAAATCGCCTGCACAAATGAATGGGACGGGAATATCGCTGAATTGGGGCGATGAATTGATGATTGGTGCCGGAGGAATATAACAATAGTAAGTTTGTCCGATGCTTCCCGGCGTTGATAGATTCACAATATTTCCGTTACGGCAACATCTTTCTACAATCAAATGATATCCTCCCGGATCGGGTGGCACCAAAATGATTGCTTCGAAAATTCCTTCTTCGACACAAACAGTAGTGGTAAATGAACAATTAGATCCAATACTTGGAGGTGTAACAAAACTACTGCTGACTAATGGAAGATTTTCTGTTCTGAACCAATTTTTATCGGCATTCGGATTTAAAACATCCTGATTGTAAATACCTAAAAACATGGATGCATCCAATGGTGCAGTTCCTCCGGCAGAAGCATCGCAATACCTGTAAATTTTCAAAGTCACCAAATAACTTTGATCAGCGCCCACCATGCCCATGTACTCATAGGTCATGCTGCCACCCATAAGATGTGTTGCGTAACTTTTTAAGGGAATGAAAAATGCAAGGATGGCATTTAAAAACAAAGCAAGGATAATCCGCTTCATGATAGGGTATTTCAGGTTGTTTCGATTTCAAAGATACCTAAATATCTTCATAATTAATGACTCATAAAAATTCTATTTAGCTGCTTGGAAATATTAAAAATGACAAATATTTTTGCTTTTGTATTTAAAAACAATCTTAAAAATTATGGGAAAAGGAGACGTAAAATCGAAAAAAGGAAAGCTCTGGAGAGGCTCATTTGGAAAACGCCGTCCGGCAAAAAAGAAAAAGGCATCAGTTGGCCGAAAGTAAAATGAACAGCCCTCTCATCCGGAGGGCTGTTTTATTTTCATGCACTAAATTTACTATATTGATTATCTGTTTATTAACAACCGTTCTGACATTTACAGTGATACCGCAAACGGAAACAAAACGTTATTTTCGAGATGTACGTGGCGGTGTAAATCCTTTTCAAAAGCATCAATTTGTCGATAAAGATTTTGCCATGTAATACAACTATCT
>CAUJFJ010000037.1 GCA_963169675.1 Bacteroidota bacterium | reverse complement strand
TTCCAACTCTGCTGCAACAGGTGATAAAACCGAACCACATTTTATTGGCGGAACTTATGAATATGATTATTGGGTTATAAAATTAAATGCTGCCGGAAATATAGAATGGCAAAATACCATCGGCGGAACAGCAGATGATTATCTTGTTGATTTAGCAATCACACCCGATGGAGGATGTATTTTGGGCGGATATTCTTATTCAAATGCAAGTGGTGATAAAGGAGAACCATCAAAAGGTTCTTCCGATTTTTGGGTGGTTAAATTAAATAGCCTTGGCAATATCATTTGGCAAAATACAATAGGAGGGGATGAGTCAGACAGATTAGAAAGTATTGCTACTACTGCCGATGGAGGATATGTTATAAGTGGCACTACCTGGTCACCTGTGTCAGATGATATTACCGAAGCCGTTTTTGACGGACCGGATTTTATTGCCATGAAATTAAATTCAATCGGAAATATTGTTTGGCAAAACACAATTGGTGCAGAAAGCATTGATTACGCTGCGGATATTAAAGAAACATTGGACGGAAATTTTATTATCACGGGATGGTCTGATTCAGATATTTCCGGAGATAAAACTGAAGAGTCTAATCCGGAAACGTATTATGCATATGATTTTTGGGTTTTAAAATTAAATAGTAGCGGTGTAATTATTGACCAAAATACACTCGGTGGTAGTCGAGATGACGAACCTTTTGAGGTTGAAATTATGGCTGATGGTTTTTTAATTGGTGGTGACTCATGGTCTCAATTTTCAGGCGATTTATGGCAAACAACCGATAGTTATGATTTTTGGCTAATAAAACTTAATAACGATTTAAATATTGTTTGGCAATATATTATTGGTGGCACTGGAACAGACAGAACCTGCTCATTTGATCTCAATGCTGCCGGAGAAATTGTTATAGGTGGCGAATCTGATTCTCCTATTTCCGGTGATAAATCCGAAGCGAATTATGTTGCAGGAAAAGCTGATTATTGGGCACTTAAAATTGCCCCTGAAGATTGTGTTCCTCTGCCATTATACACTGATGCCGATCATGATTTATTTGGTATTAACGATGGAGTGGAATATTGGAATTCATGCGTTGGAAATTATTATGCATCGCATGATACAACTGATTGTGTTGATATAAACAATCTTATTTATCCGGGTCGGCCGGAAATTTGTGATGGATTTGATAATAACTGTTCAGGAACAATTGACGAAGGATTGGTTGATTGTTATCCCGGACCTGCTATTGAGTTGCAAAATACTATTGGAGGACAATCTGAAGATTTTTTTCAGACCATGGCAGTAACAAGTGATGGTGGTTATATTCTTGGAGGATATTCTTTTTCTATGGGACAAGTAGATAAAACGGAACATAATTGGGATGATGAACAAAATACTTCAGATTGTTGGATTGTAAAAATTAACGCCGATTTGCAAGTGGAATGGGATAATACTATTGGTGGTACTAATACAGATAATGTTAACAGCATAAAACAAACTCCTGATGGCGGTTATATATTAGGAGCAACATCAATATCACCGCTTTCAGGCGACAAAACCCAACCTTCACTTGGTCCAGGTGTTAATAGTGATTTTTGGGTTATTAAATTAAATACGCTTGGCAATATTGAATGGCAAAATGTAATTGGTGGTTCATCTACCGACAATTTAATGGAAATAGGTATTACTGACGATGGTGGGTATATTCTTGGTGGCATATCTTATTCAACAAATGATTATGATAAAACAGAATTAAATGTTGGCAGCGTAGATTTTTGGGTAATAAAATTAAATTCTGAAGGTAATATCATCTGGCAAAATACAATAGGTGGTAGTAGCTCCGATTATTTAGAAACTATTTTACAAACAAGTGATGGGGGATATATTCTAGGGGGTTACACATTTAGTCCTGTGTCTGGCGATAAAACCGAAGCAAATGCCGGCAGCGCAGATTACTGGGTAATTAAATTAGACGCTTTGGGAAATATCAGTTGGCAAAATACTATTGGAGGCTCGGGTGCTGACCACTTAAAAGCTATAATTCAAACAAATGACGGCGGTTATCTGGTTGGTGGATATTCACAATCTAATGCCGGATTTGATAAATCGGAAAATGTAATCACGATATTAGGTTCAAAGGATGATTACTGGCTTGTAAAATTAGATGCTTTAGGCAATATTGAGTGGGATAATACTATTGGAGGCACACAATATGATTATTTATATGATATAAAACAAACAACCGATGGTAATTATTTTATTGGTGGATATTCTGATTCCCCAATTTCGGGAGATAAAGTTGAAACTAATTTTGGAGGATTTGATTATTGGGTACTACTGCTCGATGAATCCGGTAATATCATTTGGCAAAACACAATTGGTGGCCCGCAAGCGGATGTTTTGCGTAATGTTGAATTATCTTTAGATGGCGGTTTTGTTTTAGGTGGTAGCTCTTTATCGGAGGCGGTGTATGACAAACTGGAACCTTTTATAACACCAGGATACAATTCACCAAAAAATGATTATTGGATAATAAAATTATTTACCGATTGTATAGCAACCACAGAAGTGTGTAACACGTTTGACGACAACTGTAACGGACTCATAGATGATGCAATCACCGAATCCATTTCTATCTCCGCTGGCGGACCTATCACTTTTTGTCAGGGCGGCAGTGTGTTGTTAACAGCAACTTATACCGGTGCTTCAGTTCAATGGAAAAAGAATGGAACAAATATTCCAGGAGCAACTAGTTCTACTTATTCAGTAACAACAAAAGGTAATTATACTTGTGTAACAACCAGTGCGTGCGGTACAGCAGAATCTACGACAATTTTTGTCAATGTATTAAAAAACCCCAACGCTAATATTTCAGCAGGTGGTCCAACCACCTTTTGTGCTGGTGGAAGCGTGGTATTAACCGAAGTTGCTGTTACGGGATGTACATATCAATGGTATAAAGGCGCCAATCCAATTGCAGGTGCATCAGCCTTAACTTATACCGCAACAACTGCAGGTAATTATAAATGTCGTGTAACTAAAACTGCAAGTGGTTGTTATAAAAATTCAAACGCGATTACAGTGAGTGTTCCTTGTAGAGAAGGGGAGCATTTTGATGATGAATTCAATACTACATTTTCTATTTATCCAAATCCAAATAACGGTACTTTCACTATCTCTGTGTCTCCAAGCGAAACCAACAATTTAGAAATGGAAATTTTTAATACACTTGGTGAAATTATTTATTCATCAAAGGTCGAATCA
>CAUJFJ010000036.1 GCA_963169675.1 Bacteroidota bacterium | reverse complement strand
GTCGAAATCGACTCCCAGTCTTTTATAAGTAACATCAAATCCTGCATAGACCCATTTATTCATGGTTTCCCAAAGCTGCATGATTTCCGCATCGCCTTCCTCCCACTTTCTGAGCATATTTTGTGCTTCAGCCAGCAAGGGGGCCTTCTTTTCAGCCTCTTCCCGGCTCCAGCCGGAAGCTTCCAGTTGCTTTACTTCTTCACGATAATGTTTATCGAATTCAACATAATACTTGCCCACCAGATGATCTCCTTTGAGACCAGTTGACTCAGGAGTTTCACCTGAACCATATTTCTGCCAGGCAAGCATGGACTTACAAATATGAATTCCACGGTCGTTGACAATATTTACTTTCACGACATTATTGCCGTCGGCCTGTAAAATCTGACACACAGAATACCCCAACAGGTTATTGCGGATATGACCTAAATGTAAGGGCTTGTTGGTGTTGGGTGAGGAATATTCAACAAGCACCGGGCCTCCCGAAGTTGGTTCGCCAGAGAAGATCGGATTGGTTGTTGAAACATTTATTTTATCTCTTAATATATTTAAAAATAAATTGTTATGTATACTTATATTAAGAAATCCTTTAATTACATTGAAGCCAGAAACCAATGTTCCTTCAGCAACCAAAGCATCTCCAATTTTCTTACCGGTATCGTCGGGCGATAAACCGGCCTGCTTGGCCAGATTAAAAACAACCAGGGTAATATCTCCTTCAAATTCTTTGCGGGTAGGTTGAAAAAGCAATTGCTTCTCATCCACCTCTTTGTTAAAAAGCTGCGGAAATAAATCCTGAACAAGTTTTTTTAATTGTAATTCAAAAAGCATGTAAATTCTATAATTATATTAAGTTGTTAATTGACTTACAACACGTTGTAAGATTTCGAAGGTATTCTCAGCCATCAAATTTTCTTTATCAAGTGTTGGGTTGACTTCTGCAATTTCAAAGCAGCAAACCTTTTCATTTTGAATGAGCCGAACGCATAAACTTCCAGCTTCTTTCTCTGTGATACCATTTCGGACCGGGGTTCCTGTTCCTTTGGATATAGAAGAATCCATACTATCCACATCGAAAGAAACGTAAATCAGTGAACAGTGACTCAAATGCGCCAGCGCGTCTCTTGCAATCTTCTCAACGCCATTTCTCTTGACTTCAGAAGTGGTGAAAATTTTGACTTTATGCTTCTTCAGCAAATAGGATTCTTCCGGTTCAACATCCCGTAAGGCTATAAAAACCAAATCTTTATAAGTAATTTTAGGTGTCACTCCACCTACCTTTTTCAATTTGGTCCAAAGATCAACGGTTTCCTTATCCGGTTTGTTGATCCTGTTTTGCATATTGTCTTCAGCCAGAGAAGCTGCCAACGGCATTCCATGAACATTCCCGGTTGGTGTTGTATAAGGTGAGTGTAGATCAGCATGGGCATCGATCCAGATGACTCCCAGTTTTTGCTTTGGGAAAGCCTGGCGAATACCTGCAATAGTGCCTCCTGCTGTACTATGGTCACCGGCTAAAACTAATGGGAATGCTTTGGTTTTCAACGTCGCAGCAACCTCATTGGAAATCCGTTCATAGATCGAAACTATCCCTTTCAACCTTTTAGCGTATGGACTTCCGGGGCTGCCAAACAGCAATTGATTCTCTGTTTTTATCTCCTTTGTTTCATGTCGGTGAAATAAATTACTCCCATAATCGAGGGCTGCAATTTTGATCGAATCGACGCCCAGACTGGCACCGCGTGTTCCGGCTCCAATTTCGGACTTGACTTCAATAAATTTTACTTCTTTTATCATACAAAAATATTTTAGATTACTGCCGGAATATTAATCCGAGTTAATTACATTCGCACAAAATTACTCATCTAACTCAGTTACATTGACATGAAGAACCGTTACATTGATCTGATTACACAAACGTTCGATTTCCCTCAGGATGGATTTGATGTTTCAGATAACAACTTGAATTTCAATGGCATACCATTGATGGACATTATCGCTCAGTATGGCACACCGCTAAAGATAAGCTATTTACCTAAGATAAGTTCCCAGATACAGCGGGCAAAGCGGTATTTCAACGTTGCTATGGCTAAGGCCGATTACAAAGGTAACTATACTTACTGTTACTGTACAAAAAGCTCTCACTTTTCATTTGTACTGGAAGAAGCATTGAAAAATGACATTCATTTAGAGACGTCTTCAGCTTTTGATATTCCTATTATCAGAAAACTGGAAGAGAATGGATCCATCAATAAGGATGTGTTTGTGCTTTGCAATGGATATAAGAAATCCATTTACACTCAGTACATTATGGAGATGATTGAGGATGGGTTTAAGAATGTGATTCCTATTCTCGACAACATGAATGAACTACATGCTTATGAACCGGTTTATTCGAAAAAGAAGCTAAAATTAGGAATACGCATAGCTGCAGAAGAAGAACCAAACTTTGATTTTTACACTTCCAGATTAGGAATTCGGAATACTGAAATAATTGATTACTATAAAAATGTTATCCAAAAGAACCCAAACATTGAAGTAAAGTTGCTCCACTTCTTTATCAATACGGGGATACGAGATACAGCATATTATTGGGCTGAACTGGATCGTTGCATAAATCTGTATTGCGATTTAAAGAAGATTTGTCCGGAGCTAGATTCACTCGACATTGGTGGGGGCTTTCCAATTCGCACATCTTTGAGTTCCAATTTCGATTATGAATACATGGCCGACGAGATAGTTCGTCAAATAAAATCGATATGCGATCAGCGCGGAATTCAGGAACCGAATATTTTTACTGAATTTGGTTCATTTACCGTTGGCGAAAGTGGAGCCATATTGTATGGAATATCTGAAGAGAAGAGACAGAATGATAAAGAGCTTTGGAATATGATCGACAGTTCCTTTATCACTACCTTACCTGATACCTGGGGTATTAAACAGCGCTTCATTTTATTAAGTGTAAATCACTGGGATAAAGAATATCAGCGTGTTAACTTAGGTGGGTTAACCTGTGATAGTGATGATTACTACAACATGGAATCAATCAAGAGTCGGGTATTCCTGCCAAAGGTCAATCCCGGAGAGCCATTGTACATCGGCTTTTTCCATACCGGAGCATACCAGGAATCGTTAGGTGGCTATGGTGGTATTCAACATTGTTTAATACCTGCTCCCAAGCATGTACTAATAGACCGTGATGAAAATGGAGAGTACACTACCAGGTTGTTTGCCAAAGAGCAAAGTGCCAAATCGATGATGAAAATATTAGGCTACTAATTAAAAAACCACCCTTACAGGTGGTTTTTTAATATTATTTAACGAATAGTTTCCAGTCTTTAATCCCGTATCAAAATGCGGGTTGTTTCTGAACCTAAACTACCGCTCACTTCCAGCACATACATTCCGGCGGCAAGTTGAAATTTGCCAATGTCGAAGAGCAGCCGGTTAACGCCTGACCTGACTTTCCCTGTAAATAAGGTACCCATTTGCTGACCTTGTAAGGTATTCAGTCGGACCACAACTTCATCATCGGCAGCTGTAAACAAATCAACGCCGATCTGTTCCGACGCCGGGTTGGGATAAACATTGATTCCATAAGTTGCTTCTGTAAGCAGCTCCGGAACAGAAGTAAGCGTTCTCAGACTATCACGGTATCTGATTGAAGTGATAATTTCGGTTCCGAATGAAACAGTTGTATTAATTTGCAGAATAGGTATTCCTCCCTGATCAGCGAGCCATTTGTATTCTATGCTTAATGGATTCTGAAATCCGAATCCAATTCCCAAAGTATCGAGATAAAGCGAATCACGGCTGGTTATTTCTGAGCGTACCCGAAGGGTGTTGAAACTACCGAAAGGAGTAATCAATGTGCCCCAACCATCCGTTTCATTGACACGGTGCTGATCATGCGTATAGGATCCTAATCCGGGAATGGAAATATTAAAATCAGAATCTGAACTATCAAGGTTTCCAAAAGTTACCGGGAAAGCAAAAACCCTGTCGCGGGCATTAAATGGAATCGGAGTTGGAAATCCGTTTAGCGAAGCACCATATCCTGACTGGCTATAAGATGCACTACTGTTATAATAGAAATAATAAACATCACTCACCGAAATTTGTGGTACGGTTGGGAACGTTGGTCCTTTAGCTGCAAGGTTGGCTCGGTACGGATTGAATGGCAAATTGCTGAAAACAACGGAATAAAATGTTCCGGTTGAAGCAACATCAATAAAAGTGTCAACATCCTGAGATACAGGCTGAAGCATAGAGAAATCCCAGGTAAAAGAAGCTCCTGTAGGAACAGGATCAATAGTAGGAGAAATTAATCCGTTACTTACCCGAAATGTATCGCCAACCGATGGCATATCATTGTTGTCGATGGTAATTTGGGACAAACCCAGAGTTGTGGTAAATAGCAAGGCTGTTAAACTGACAATGTTTTTCATAATACTATTGATTTTCAGCAAAGTTAGCAGCAATTATTGAAAAAAATAACTTCAAATTGATAATTGCGTTGAATATGAACAATAAATCAACAACCTATCGTTATTCAAAATGGTTAAGTTGTTATTATTCTGTATTTTTGAAGCGATAAAAGACTCTATTATTTGAAGCGTTTCCTGTTAATTTTCACAATACTGTTACTCCTGCACGGGAGATCAGATGCCCAAAATGCCTATAAAGGACTAATTCAGTTCTCCGGCGTTGTAGTTACCGGTGACAGTCTGAGGGCGGTACCTTTTGTCAGTATTATCATCAAGAACTCCTACCGGGGAACGATAAGCGATTACAACGGATTCTTTTCTTTTGTAGCACAACCAAGCGATACCATTGAGTTTTCAGCTATTGGTTTTAAGAAAGGCCATTATGTAATTCCTGATTCTCTGGAAACCGATCGCTATTCTTTAATTAAAATAATGTCAAGGGATACTATTTTGCTTCAGGAAACGGTTATTTATCCCTGGCCAACCAAAGATCAGTTTAAACAGGCATTTTTAAATTTAAAGGTACCCGACAACGATCTGGAGCGTGCCAAACGAAATATGGCATTAGCTGAAATGCGGGAGTTAATGGTAAATATGCCTATGGATGGCAGCGGAAATTATAAGGCTTTGATGATGGAGCGGCAAAATAAACTGTACACAGCAGGACAATATCCTTCCATCAGCCTTTTGAATCCAATTGCATGGGCAAAGTTTATTGAAGCGTGGCAGCGGGGCGATTACAAACGAAAAGATAAAGATTAACTGAAGCAACAAATTACTTTCTGACTGATGGCGCAATCGATTGCTCAATTTCCGGTTCACAGATATTTCTTAGCATTATTTTTTCTGATTACCTGGTCATTTGCAGCAGTTGGCCAGAACAAAGCTACCATTACAGGTAAAGTTACCGACAGCGCTAAAAAACCGCTTATGGGAGTTAATATTTCCATATTTGGTAAACCGGGTGGTGTGGCTTCTGATGAAAAAGGTAATTATGAATTAAAAGTTGATGCAGGTCAGATAGAAGTAGTATTTTCCTCTATCGGTTTTATTCCATATCGCGAGACTTTGACGGTAACACCGGGTCAGGTAGTAACTATTAATCCGGTAATGATCATATCAGCAACTCCTTTACCTGCTGTTGAAATTAAAGATGAGCAATTCCGCAGAGGGACTTTTACCAGAATTGATCCCCGGACAGCATCTCAAATACCCAATGTTTCCGGAAGTTTTGAAGCTGTTTTGAAGAGCATGCCCGGAGTAGTTTCCAATAACGAACTCAGCTCCCAATATGCAGTACGTGGTGGTAATTATGATGAGAATCTGGTATATGTTAACGACATCGAAATTTATCGTCCCCTACTTGTTCGTTCCGGTCAACAGGAAGGATTGAGTTTCATTAATTCGGATTTGGTTTCACAAATTAATTTTTCTGCCGGTGGTTTTGAAGCTAATTATGGCGATAAATTATCATCGGTTCTCGATATCAAATACAAGAAACCCATGGAATTTGGAGGCTCGGCTTATGCTTCCTTACTTGGCGGTGGTCTGCATCTGGAAGGTGTTTCCAAAAATAAAAAAACAGGTTATTTACTTGGTGCGAGGTATAAATCGAATCAGTACCTATTCAAATCATTGGAAACAAAAGGTGAATATAAACCAAGTTTTGCAGATGTTCAGGGGTTGTTTACCTGGGACATAGACTCGAATACCGAATTATCCGTTCTGGGGAATTTTTCATTTAATAAATATCAGATTGTTCCTGAAAACCGCGAAACAGAATTCGGAACCATTAATGAAGCCCTGCGGTTGACCATTTATTTTGATGGTCAGGAAATTGACGAATACCGGACTATGACCGGAGCAGTTTCATTCACCAGGAAATTAACGGATAGCTTAAAAATTAAGTTTATTGCATCTGCCTACCGTTCCAATGAGAGTGAATCGTTCGATATTCAGGGGCAGTATTTCATTGATGAATTGGAAAAGGATATTGGTTCCGATAATTTTGGGGATGTGGCTTTCAATCGCGGTGTAGGAACTTATATTCAACATGCAAGAAATGATCTGGAAGCAACTGTTGTAAATTTTGAACACAAAGGATATCTCGATCGTGCAAACAGTCAGTTGCAATGGGGAGCCCGCTTTCAACATGAACTGGTGGATGATTATGTGAGTGAATGGGAATATATTGACTCTGCAGAATATGCCCTCCCTCACCCACCCGATAACATTGGTGGTGCCGGTGATCCGAATCAATTGGTATTGATGCAGGAAGTAATAAAAACCAATGAAAGCATCAGTTCTTATCGCATTTCAGGATACCTGATGCATAATTATTTCTGGGGTGATAAAACCAAGTATGTGCTGAATACAGGAGTAAGAGCCAATTACTGGAATCTGAATGAAGAAACAGTTATTAGTCCGAGGGTAAACTTCACCATTAAGCCTTCCTGGACCCGAAATCTTTCTTTCCGTATTGCTGCCGGATTTTACTACCAGCCTCCCTTCTATCGCGAGCTTCGTGATTTTGATGGAACCGTGAATAAAGATGTGAAAGCACAGCGCTCGATTCATTTAATTGGTGGAGCCGATTATGTATTTCTTTCGTGGGGAAGAGAGTTTAAGCTGGTTACGGAAGTCTATTACAAACACCTGGATAATCTGGTGCCTTATAAAATCGACAATCTCAGAATACGTTATTTTGCCAACAATGAATCGAAGGGTTATGCAACCGGAATCGATTTAAGAATTAATGGTGAATTTGTGGAGGGCATTGAGTCGTGGGCAAGTGTTTCGGTTTTAAAGACTGCCGAAGACTTGAAAGACGATTTTTATTATACCTACTATAATTCCGATGGGGATGTAATTGTTCCCGGGTATACATTCAACAATGTAGCTGTCGATTCTATAAAATCCACTCCGGGTTATATCGATCGCCCAACCGATCAGCGTTTCACATTCAGTTTATTCTTCCAGGATTACCTGCCTAAATTCCCAACCTTTAAAATGAATATGACGCTGGTTTATGGAACAGGTTTGCCTTTTGGTCCACCCGGCAGAACCAAATACAAAGACAAGCTCCGATTCCCCGATTACCGCAGGGTTGATATTGGTTTTTCAAAAATACTTATCGACGAAGACGGACGAAAAGAATACCGGTTGAAGATTGCCAACAAAATCAAGTATTTATCTGTTGGTATGGAAGTATTTAATCTCTTGCAGGTAAACAACACCGTGTCTTATTTGTGGGTCACCGATGTCACCAACCGCCGCTATGCCGTTCCGAATTACCTGAGTGCAAGGACGCTGAATGTTAAAGTGCAGGCACGATTTTAGTGCTGCTCAGAAAGAAAATTCGTTAGGATGATAAATTATAAATGATAGATGATAGATGAAAGGCTGCTAAAAAGATGTGCAGAGGACGGCAGGATTAAAATTAAGGATTTTTTGTTTCCATCTGAAAAGTAGTCCATTATTCTCTTTTCAATTCTTGTTAATCAATATTCAATAAAAAAGTATCCTGAAGACAGACAGAATTATGATTCAGCAGCAGAAATATTAATTTTTGTACTATAGCACCTTCAAAAATTGAATAACAAATATTGAATATTACAAATTGAATAAGGGATTCGGGAGCAAACTATTATTCAATTCTCACTATTTGATAGTCAATATTCACTAAAAGCTTTTTGAGAACGAGAATCTAGCAACTTTAGCAGCCACTGATTCCTCATCCGCCTCACCCCTGCCCTCTCCAGCATTGGCATCTTCCTCCGTGGAATATTTCGGGCTGGAGAGGGAGAGATTCAATTATGGATTAAGGATTAAGGATTAAGGATTAAAGATTTTTAGTTTCAAGCCTTATAATATTTCACTTCTCAATTCTTGTTAATCACTATTCAATAAAAGTATCCTGAAGACAGAAAGATTTATGATTCAGCAGCAGAAATATTAATTTTTGTACTATAGCAGCTTCAAAAATTGAATAACAAATATTGAATATTACAAATTGAATAAGGGATTCGGGAGCAAACTATTATTCAATTCTCACTATTTAATAGTCAATATTCGATAAAATTAAGTTGAGAACGGGAAAACACCAACGTTAGCAGCAGTAAAATAAATCCTAAGTGAAAAACGAAATTTTAATTGGTCCGAAGTCCCCCAACTTTTAACTTACAACCCCTCGACGTAGCTCAGGGCGGCGCTTTCAACCCCTCGACGTAGCTCAGGGTGGCGCTTTCAACCCTTCGGCTGCGCTTAGGGCAAGCATTAGCACATAAAAAAAGCAGTCACTGCAATTTACTCAGAAACAAAAAATCACCAAATTATCAAATCACCAAATCAAGAGCAGTCACATCTTTTTACTGTGGAACAACAATTAGCAAATCAGCACACCAGCACATCAATCAATTACCACCTTCTTCACCAACCGCTCCTTTTCCGTCTCCACCACCACAAGGTAAACCCCATCAGCCCTCCCGATCATAGACAAATCCCTGGTATAGTACCCATTCTGTATCCTAAGCGGCTCCGAATGAACAACTTTCCCTTGCATATCATAAACTAATAATTTGCCGGTTTTACCTTTTAGGTTACTGGCATTAATGAAGGCTTTCTCCCATGCCGTGTGGTAGTAAACATGAAAACTGCCTACTGCCGCTGCCCCTGCCAACTCATTTTGCGATACCAACGTATCACAAGGACTGCCTGCCAGTGCTGGTAAGTCGTAATCTGGGTTGTTGGGGAGACCCCAGTAAGTACGTTTACCGCCAAGGTAGAAACTCCAGGGTTGGAAATCGCATGCAAGACCTGCGGAGTCCGGTGAGTTGATGACACTGAGATTCATGTTTTCGGTGTAGTACATGGTGGAATCGTAAGGGTAATTAAAATTGCCACTAGAATCACTCCATGCACAACTCATGTAAATTTTATTGTCCGGACCTCTTTTCAGAGCACCGGCTGTGAAAGGTGGATAGGAAGTTTGCCAAATTAAAGTTTTTGTAGCAGCAATATTTGGTGCCCAGGTATCAAATTGCCAAAGGGTACTTGGAGTTGTACTGCCACTTACATACAAATATCGTCCATTAGAGGAAAATTCAGATGACCAATATGCTACATTGGGTTGAACCGGAATTTGCGGTTCAATGTTAACTGGGTTAGAAATAATGCCAGTACACCTGTCAAAATCATATATTTCTATCATCCCTCCATAATTTGTGAATGAAAGTTTTGAACTGTCAGAATAAAAACTAAGGTTTCCAATATTAGTTCCATTTAAAGAACCCACATTCTGAATACTAACCAAAGCAACACCGGATGGGGAAATTAAATAGGTGTACCAACTATTATTATAAGTTGGTTGCTGAACTGGTGAGGGTCGTGCAATCACCCACCAATCTCTTCCATTACCATGCTTGATAGCAGTTAAACAATCCACCATTCGTATATTGTTTAACAGTGAAAAGTTCTTTTGCACAACTTCTCCTAAACCATTATCGCCTCTCATGTCTACTTTAGAATATAATAATCCAATGGAGTATGTTACTCCTATTGAAAAAATATAATACACAGAATCATCACCAGGATCTGGTACTATTACCAATTCATGATACCAACCATCACCAGCAATTGAATCTCCCTTTAACATCAATTCATGATTTCGATTCCATATCAAAGAATTATTGAAGCCTGCTGTTGCCGCCCTGGTATTTCCATAAAACAATAAATTGCTATTAGTATCTGAAATAGATACACATGTGCCACGCGAATCCATTGAAGATATTCCGGCTACAGGAATTCCGTTACTAAAATCCATTGAAGCGGAATCTCCAAAACACCAGATATTCCCTCTGTTTTGTGCCTGCACCCAACAAGCGATGATACTGAGAACAATGATTAAAAATGTTGTCCGATATAACTTCATCAGGCTAAAATACTAAAAAGGATGAAGAATTAAGGAATTTTTGTTCTCGCTCAAAAAGAAATTTCTTTTCATTCTGCTTTTGCTCACCTTCTGCTTTTGAGTCTGATTCTATTTTTTCCCCTTTCTTGTTCT
>CAUJFJ010000035.1 GCA_963169675.1 Bacteroidota bacterium | reverse complement strand
TACAATAACATTTAAGCATGTAAATATCCAGGCATATAACAATTTATATAGTTTATTGCACGGTTAAAAGAAGGGGTATTGGTGGTTGAGATAAGGAAGTAGATGGAGTACAGCAAGATTTAATATTTTATTGTTTTATATTTTTAATTTCTCTGTTATCATGCAAAAGTTGATTTACACGCTAGCCATTTACTTCATTTTATTTATCCAAACAGTTTGTGCTTCCTATTCATGGGTGCAGCTCACTACTTTATCTTCATTTGAACGAGATAGAGCTACGGGCTTTTCTATAGGTGATAAATTATATTTCGGAACTGGCTATATCAACAGTATTGCGTCATCCGATTTTTGGGAATACAATACTTTAACGGGAACGTGGACTCAAATAGCCGATATAGTTGGCAATCGTCATGGAGCAGTTGGTTTTTCCAACGATGGCAAAGGATACATTTGCATGGGTCATCAACCAATTGGTTATGTTTACTTCAATGATTTGCAGGAGTACAACCCTTCATCAAATAGTTGGACTTTCAAGGCTTCTTTCCCACAAACCGGAAGATATGGTGGCAACGCCTTTGTTATTGATGGCACAGCATACATTGTAGGAGGAAACTTAGGTTCGGCATCAGGACCTTATTCCAACAGTATGGTTGCATATGATTTTGCAACAGACTCGTGGTCTTTCAAATCCAATTATCCCGGCACACTCTCTTATTACCGGACTTCGTTCACTTTGAATGGTTTTGGTTACGTTGGGTCTGGCGTAAAATTAGGTCCCGGTGGTTATACGTACTATGATACTTTTTACAGCTACAATCCGATTTCGGATACTTGGTCGCCCATTCCTTCATATCCTGGAGGTAGTTATGCTGGGATGACTTCATTTGTGTTTCAGCAACAGGCTTTTGTTGGCCTTGGAACAGATAATTCTTTCAATCCAAACAATGCTTTTTTCATTTATGATCCCACTTTAGGAATCTGGAATCCCGGGCCCACATTCACCAATGGCCCACTCAGATCGCATGGCGTTGGTTTATCTACATCTTCAAGGGCATTTTTTGGAACCGGGTATTTATCGGGAAACAGCCTGGATGATCTTTGGGAACTGACAGAAACTTTATCACTTCATCAAGTAAATGGTGAAGCGGTATCTATTTTATACCAAAACGGGTCTTTCATTATTTCCGGAAAGCGGAGTAATTCAGGCACCATAGAAGTATTCAATACTGTAGGGCAAAGAATAGCATTGATAGAATCGACAGGTGATAATACCGTATGTAATCTTCGTAAGGGTTTATATATTATAATTTATTCTGAATCGAATAAGATATTGTTTTCAGAAAAATTGTTCATTCAATAACAGGAAAAATAGTTAGTTTAATGAATAAGATTGGGCTCACTAAGTGTTCGCCTGTTAAGAACTAGAATCCTGCATGCAACCAACACTATCAAACATGACATTAAAAATAAAACTGGGACTGACATTATTTGCTTTGGGGATGTTAGGCGTTTTATCAATGCTTACGGTTACTATTCCGCTTGACAATTTGCCCAAGGAAGCTTTAGAAAAAATATCACCGGAAACACTCCGGTTTTTAGTGTTGGTTAATCCAACTTTTCTACTATTAATTGCAGTGATAATTGGAACCGTTTTGCACGATAAAGTGAACCTGACAGTTCCTTCGATCTCTGCGATACTTAAGAAAGAAAAAAGTCAGGTACCATTTCCGGAACAAGCAAAATATGGAATCATTTACGGATTGGTTGCAGGAATATTGATTTCAATCGTAGGACTTATTTTTAGATCTTCATTGCCCCAGGAATTTATTGAGCTGGGCGAAAAAATTAAAATAACAACACTTGCCAGATTTACTTATGGCGGTATAACAGAAGAATTATTGATGCGATATGGGTTTATGACACTAATTGTTTGGATAATTTATAAAATAACCAAAAAGCTTAATGGAATTACCTACTGGACCGGAATAATATTGGCAGCTGTTCTTTTCGCACTCGGCCATTTTCCCGTTGCATTTAGTGCTGTAAGCAATCCTTCAGTTTCCCTGCTGTCCTATATCCTTATTGGTAATTCAGTCGCAGGAATATTTTTTGGATGGCTATATTGGAAAAAAGGATTGGAAGCAGCATTTATAGGGCATATATTCGCCCATGTTGCCATGTTGGCTGGAGAGCAATTATTTCAAATTTAAAAAGTGAAATCTGGAAGTTGCATGACACTTACCTCCAAAGGCTTCACTATATAAACCAAACAACCAATTAAATGCCGTTAAAATAAATACAAATAAGAACGTACCAAAAATTCTTAAATTTTAAGGAATATTAATTAAGCTATTGTGAAGTATATTAAAGACACAAAAATATTTGTGAGAAATTTAATTTTGATTCTACCAATCCTTATCATCTCCTCTTGTGCCAAAAAAGTGCAAGAGGTGGTGGTTCAGGATAAATCAGAAATTTCAGAAGCCAATCGCAAGCCAATTACAAATCAAAACACTTTTTTCCCACAAATCCATACCAACTTAAATGGAATGGTAACCGAGTTTGTAAGAACAATGTATCAGGACCAAAAAGGGAACTATTGGTTTGGAACCAATACTAATGGTATAATTAGATACGATGGCCAAAAGCTTGAAAAAATTATCATACAACTAAATAAAAAATGGTCATCTGTCCGGGAAATTGCAGAAGATAAAAGTGGTAATATCTGGTTTGGAACCTCCGGGGGACTCATAAAATTTGATGGAGAAAATTTTAAGATGTTTTCAACAGAATCAGGCCTGCAGAGCGAAGAAATATGGGGACTTACCATAGATTCAAAAGGAACAATATGGGTTGGGACACTTAGTGGTGTTAGTCATTTTGATGGACAAATTTTTACACCCCTCTCAATGCCTGAGGATATAGTCGAGAATCCACAACATATGCTATCGGGCAAATTGGTTACAAAATTTATGGAAGATAAGAAAGGAGTAATGTGGATGGTTACCGATGGGAATGGAATCTTCAAACACCAAAATGGTGAGTTTACTCATTTAACATCTAAGAATGGACTTACCGATAATAGTGTTGCAGATATTTTAGAAGACGAACAAGGAAATATATGGATCGGAACTTTTTATGGTGGTGTGAGTAAATTTGATGGGATAACTTACCACAACTTCACCAAAGATGGAGTGATTGAAGGAATAGAAACCTATAATTTTTGTGAGGATAGCAAGGGGAATATTTGGTTTTCTGCGGAAAATTTTGGCGTTTACCGTTATGATGGAACACGTTTCACTCAATTTACGACTGAAAACGGTTTAACAACAAACAGCGTTCAAAGTATTCTTGAAGATGACAAAGGCCAAATTTGGTTTGGAACATGGCAAGGAATCTGCATTTACAACGGACAAATATTTATGAATGCCAAAGAAAAAGAGCCCTGGACGAATTGAAACACTACCTTAAAATCATTATCTAATAACCTCAAAGTCTCTGTTGGCTATTATGACTTTTGCGAAATAAAAATTGAATCAAAAAACATAATCACCAAAATAATTTGCTGATAAATCCCAAACAAAATGCGCTTTATGAAAATGTAAATTTCCTGAATTTACTCTGCCAATTTGGCTTATCAGAACTTCCAAATAATCAAGCAATCGCTAGAGCACTGAGATTCCAGCATGTTTTTTCCTGCCAAATTTTCCGCTGAATTGGTTCGAAATTTTCGATAACATCCTGATTATATGATATTTAACGATATTCCAAACAAAAGATGACCAGTGATTATATTCATGAGTCCTATTTTGCAGCAATCAGGATTTATCGTACTTTTCAGGAAGAATTGCGGAAAACAACTTTGATATTTAGCTCTCTTTTAAAACTTTCAAACAGGAATAAGTCCATTTTCTTTAAAAGACTTAACATATAAGCTGAATTTTAAAGATGAAGGATTCTAAAATATATTATATTAAATCATGTGATGGCCTAAAATAATTTTTTGAAGCGGAAATAATTCATAGCTTACAAGTAAAACCGAATACTTTAAAATTAAAAAATGAACGACAATACCATAGAAAGTCTGCGTGAGGCATTAAAACAATCGCCTGACAACATTCCATTGAGACTTCTTCTGGCAGACAATTTACTTACATTAAACAGACTTGAGGAAGCGGAAAAAGAGTATACTACCATTCTTAAATTATCGAATGAAACAAGGCCAAAAATTGGACTTGCAACAGTATTTTACAAGAAGGGAAGTTATTCTGCCTGTAATGTTATTTTGGAAGAAGTAATAGATCAAGGTACCAATGAGATAAATGTTTTTGCGTTATATGCAAAGGGGCTTTTGAAAGAACATTCTATATCGAAAGCTATAGAGGCCTATAGAAAAGCACTTGAAATTGATCCAAAGTATGTGGATGATGAACTTGATAGCCAGTTAAGGCAAAAAGGGAGTATTGAAGTCCGAGAAGAGGAAGAAGAAATAGACAACCGTTTTTTACAAAAACCGAATATTAACTTCAATGATGTTGGCGGCATGGAAACTGTGAAGAAAGAAATAGATCTTAAAATAATCAAACCGCTTCTTCACCCGGAACTTTATAAAGCTTATGGCAAAAAAACAGGAGGAGGCATTTTACTGTATGGTCCCCCGGGATGCGGTAAAACGTTCATTGCTAAAGCCACAGCCGGACAAGTAAATGCAAAATTCTTAAGCATTACCTTGAATGACATTTTAGATATGTGGATTGGAAACAGTGAAAAAAATCTTCATGAAATATTTGAATTGGCAAGACAAAATACACCTTGTGTATTATTCATAGATGAAATTGATGCACTGGGTGCAAGCAGGAGCGACATGAAGCAATCCAGCGGCAGGCATTTAATAAATCAATTCCTGCAGGAACTGGACGGAATTGACAGCACAAACGAAGGAATATTAATAATAGGAGCAACGAATACTCCCTGGAATCTTGATCCGGCATTCCGGCGCCCTGGCAGATTTGACAGAATCGTATTTGTTCCACCTCCCGATGTTACCTCAAGAGAATCGATATTAAGGCTTAAACTCAGCAACAAGCCAACAGGGACTATTGACCTGCAAACAATTGCGAAAAAAGCAGAGAACTATTCAGGAGCAGATATTGATGCAATTATCGACATTGCCATAGAGCAAAAACTAGAGTCTTCATTTAGCGATGGCATACCGAAACCAATTGAAACTACTGATTTACTCAATGCTTTGAAGAAACATAAACCCAGCACACAAGAATGGTTTTCAACTGCTAAGAATTTTGCCATGTTTGCAAACGATTCCGGTTTATATGACGATATTTTAACCTATATGAAAATAAAAAAGTAAGATGACAGAAGATATCAGACTTTCCAAAGTTGAAATTTTAATTCAGCAAAATAAATTTACAGAAGCTGAAAAAATCCTTTCTGATTTATTGACAGAGGATTCAAACAACATTCATTATCTCACTTTGCTTGCAGAGGTATACTTTCAACAAGAAAAATTTGAAAATGCAACAAGTATAATTGATAATGCAATAGGATTATCGCCCGATGCACCCTACTTATTCTATTTAAAAGCCCGCATTGGCATTCAATTAGATAATTTTGATGATGCAGAGAAAAATATTAATCAAGCAATTGAACTTGATCCTTATGATGCCGACTACTTTGCTGTTCTGGCAAATATTAAAATGGCAAGAAAATTATTTGAAGAAGCTCTACAAACTGCTGATCAGGCTCTGGAAATAGATCCTGAAAATCTATTAGCTTTAAATATCAGAAGTTCCGCCCTGAACAAACTTAACAGAAGCCAGGAATCTTTCGAAACCATTGAAGGCGCACTCCGTGAAGATCCAAACAATGCTTTCACACATGCTAATTATGGGTGGGGCTTACTAGAGCAAGGTAACCACAAAAAAGCTCTGGAACATTTTAAAGAAGCACTTTCCAATGACCCCAATATGAGCTATGCTCAATCAGGTATGGTGGAAGCTATAAAAGCCTCAAATCCGGTTTACAGGTTGTTTTTGAAATATTCATTTTTTATGAGTAACCTGAGTGAGAAGTATCAATGGGGTGTTCTCGTGGGTTTTTACATAGGTAGCAAAATATTAATTTCCGTTGCAAGGAATAACGAATCCTTTCAACCGTACTTATTTCCATTAATTGTAATTCTTGCGCTATTTGCTTTTTCAACCTGGGTTATTGGCCCTGTAAGCAATTTGTTTCTCCGATTCAATAAATATGGACAATTGCTTCTGGATAAAAATGAAAAATTGAGTTCAAATTTAGTAGCTGTGAGTTTGGGAGTTGCTATCACCGGGGCCCTTTTGTACTTTGTATTTTCTGAAGAAAAAATGCTCCTGGTTACCGTATTTGGTTTTGCGATGATGCTCCCTTTAGGAACCATGCTATCATCCGCTAAAAATAAAATGAAGCTCGTAATATTCACAATTGCATTGGCACTTGTAGGACTTGTAGCTATCGGAATTTCTTTTAAAACAGGTGAGTCGCTTAATATGATGGCCCTAGTTTTTGTTGTTGGATTTAAAGCTTATCAGTGGGTAGCGAACTATATGGCTATAAAAGAGGACAACCCGTAATGATATTATAAGCGATTGATTTTATTAGAATGAAATATTCTAATAAAGCAGAAATGAAATTACAATAATTAATACCCCATAAAATCACAGTTCATAGAAAATGACAATCAAATAATTCATAACCTTATTGAAATCATGCTATAAATAATCATCTCTACCAATGAAAGTACGGATTACAAATACAGAATACACACAAATAAACGGATTTACAAGTGAATCATACAACGTAATATACTATGGTTCGAGAATTGATAGCACCATAATGTATGGAGTTTTCAATGATGATCTTAGAGCTTGTAATTTGTTGGATTCCTCAGTAGTCATAGTAGATGATGATAAAACCAATTTTATACAAAGAGATGAGCTCAACTGGGGGCGGACATTTTTTATTGATAGCACATTATTTGAATGTACTAACTTACAATATAATTACCTTCAACTAGAATCAGAAACAGTTTGGTTCAAAAGTAAATTGATTCCATTTTTTATAAATAACAACTATAAATTAACTGAGACATTTAAAGACACAGCTTTAAATGAAAACTATAAACTTAACCTTATTGAAGGATATTTAATGTTTGTCAATAGGTATATATCTCCGAAATTTATAGGAGGTCACTACTTCGAAAGGTTGGACTTTTACAAAGCAAGTAGTCATAACTCCGTAGCTGAAATTGAATCACCATCAGACCTTACAAAACTTGATAAATCAAACTACAACACCCTACTTATCAACCATATTTCCAGTGCACTATATGAAAAAGTATTCGGAGAAGAGCAGTCTCAGGGGTATATTTCAGAATTGTTCAGTTTAATTAATTCCATCTTTATTGAAGAAATAGATGATATATACAGCTACCAAACCCACTACGACTCCTGCTTAGTGATCAAATACAAAGACGAATTATATTATTTAAACAAGAATTGGGAAGGCTGAAATTTTGATTGCCTTGTCCTCGCCTTTCCGAAATCCTTACTCATATCCGCTCTTAATAACAGTCAAAATCATTTTAAAGCGGCCATTTGGCTCGATCAAACTTGACGCATGGGCGGGAATAACAATAGAGCTTCCTGTCTTCAATAAATTCATTTTCCCGGCAATTACAATGGTTGCTTCACCATCAATCACGTGAACAAATGTGTCGAAGGGCGTTGTTCGCTCTGTTAATCCTTCACCGTTATCGAACGACATCACACTGATATTGCCAGTTGATTTTCTTAATATAGTTTTTATGACTACAGAATTCTGCAGGTACTCTACAATTTCAACAGTTATGTTCGAAATTCCTTTTTTAATCTCACCTGAATCCATTAGAATGGTATATGTAACCTGTTACTTGTTATTTATCATTGACTTCGAAATCATTACAAATCGATTCATACTTTTGCTTTGAAATTGAAATTTGTTTCTCGCAAGTGATGCCAGTTCCTCATCCCCGCTAGAAAATGCCCTTTCATGCTGTTCAATTCTATTTGTGGTTAAATGGGCCATGAGGTAGCTCGTAACTGATTCGGCTCCCTGATTCAGGTTCACATGAAACTCTTCCATACCATCATAGCAGCCGCCGGTACATGGATTGTAAATAATCTGTTTAAGTAAATTATTCCCATGAAACCAACTGAAGGCAACCTGTTGTTTCCGAAGGTAATCTTTGGAGCCAAATGTTTTATAAAATCTATCGAGTGCCATTATCGTATAAGCTACATCTATGGGTTGCTCACCACCTGAAGCCGGCTGTTCATCTTGCGTACTTCTGTTTAACCACGATTTATTGGATACAACCTTAATTTCATTACCCTCAAAAATCTTAGTTAGTAAAAAGTCAAATGATTCTTTGGCTACTTCCTTGTAAGTTGTATTTCCGGTGGCTTGCCATGCGCATAACAGGGCTTCGGGTAAAATACTGTTGGCATAAGTCATGTACGATTCGTACCAATTCCACTTTTCATCACTTTCATGACGGTACATCTGCACGAGTCTGTCGGCAAAGAGTGTTATTAGCTCCTGCCCTTTGATGGATGGTCTTGCTGTTTCCGCATAAAACAATCCTTTAATCATGAAAGCCATGGAACGGGTTGAACAGATAGCAGCAACACGATCAATTGCAGCATCGAATATTCTTAATGCCTGTCTGATTAGATGAGAAGGTAATATAGGTTTAAGGGAAATTAAGTATCCCAATGCCCAAAATGCTCTTCCGGTTGCATCGGCAATATTTGTGGTTTGATTTTGTTTGGTAAACTTCTTGTTGAAATCTACATAATTCAAAAATGTACCATTCTCCTGTTGACAGAATTCAATAAAATTCAGGTAGATACTAATTTGTCGGAGATCGGGAAAATCATGTAGTTGTTCGTAGTGCATGCAATAGGTGACTAACGCACGAGCATTGTCGTCCAGTGTATATCCTGAAGTAAAGTCAGGAGTATTGACTTTCGCGAATTGAATGATACCAAAATCAGTGGTCATTTTTTTTATATGATCCATTTTTACTTCAGGGACTTTGAAGCTTAAACCGGCTTCACTGTTTATGAGATTCAAAAATAAATTTGCATGTGCAATAGCTGAATTCTCCCATACGGATGCTGAAACTGTATGCAATGCGGCGATTCTCATTTCTTGCCTTAGGCTATTATCTGACAGCAATTTTTTCACTGCAGTAGCTAACTGTGAGCTATCTTCAAAATCGAATAAAATGCCGCAATTATTCTTCAGCAACTCAACAGCATGTGGAATTGGGGTAGAAACAATAGGACAGCCGCAACTGAGAGCATATACAAAAGTGCCGCTTACTGCCTGATTGCGATCTTTGGATGTGAACAAATAAATATCAGACAATTGCAGATACTCTAATAGCAGGTCGAGTGGTAAATACCTGTTCACAAACCGAACATTTTCATGAATTCCCAATTCATCAACAATTCCTTCCAGATAAGAGCGATATGTCTCACCATCCCTTCTCTGAATACCCGGATGAATTTTCCCAATGACCAGAAAAAGTACTTCAGGATGTACAGCAATAATTTCAGGTAAACTGTATAAAGTGGTCTCAATACTTTTTCCGGAACTCAGCAACCCAAAAGTTGAAATAACTTTTCGGCCATTCAAGGCATACTTATGTTTCAGAATATCTTTATCGATATGCGGTATTAAATGTGTTCCATGTGCTATAACTGTCACCAGGGATTTCGGAATACTATAATCGGAAACTAATAGTTTCTTTGAAGTTTGTGTCATTACCAAAATCGCCTGAACTTCATGCGCGATTTCAGTAACCTGGGTCAGCTTTCTATCGTCGGGAGCAGGTAAAACAGTATGGAAAACAACAGCAACTGGAACCTGGAGTCCCTTGATAAAGGCCACAAGTTTATCATGACAATTATCGAAAAACCCAAATTCATGCTGAATAACTACGAGCCCTATTTTTGAATTAAAGTTAATTGCCTGTTCCAGATTTGTAAAGGCATCTTCCTGATCAACATTTAAAATAAATTCTGTATTAAAATCATAACTATGCACTTCTGCTTCTGACTCTAACGGGCAGATTTTAATTTCGAAAGTTGCGTTAAACTGATTTGATAACGACTTTACCAAATCTGCAGTATAAGTTGCAATACCACACTCGCGGGGCGGGTATGAAGATATTACTAATACTTCCGGATTTGCTGGCTCCACGATTCTTTTTATGTACTTTCTTTTAGGATTCATAGTAATACTGATTAGTTAATAATTTAAGATGCATCGAAAACAGGCTTCGTATGCAAAAGCAATTCATTGATCAGGTCTTCTAATACAATAGAAACAGTTGCAATCCTCTCATCAGCTGCTCCATAGTATATATAAAGTCTTTCATCAAATACAATAGCGCCTGTTGGAAAACAAACGTTATTTACTTCACCGGAAAGTTCCCATTCTAATTCAGGCTGAAACAGCGGATAAGGTAATCGCGACAATTCAATTTGAGGATTATTCAGATCGAGTAATGCGGCACATGCAGTATAAACATACCCGGTAGGTGTATCATAAACTCCATGATAAATCAACAACCATCCTGCTTTTGTTTCAATCGGGGGACAGCCACCTCCGATATAACTTACTTCGTGTGGGTTTTCGGGAGTCAACACAATATGCTCGTGAAACTTAAGCAAATAATTCTGCCAGAATTCATGGTTTAACTCTTCCAGCGAATCAACCTTTACAATTTGAATGTCGGGTTTAATACGATGTAGAAAAACAAACTGATTATTTATGAGCCTGGGGAAAAATATAACATTCTTATCCCACACAAATAATTGAGCTTTTACAGAATCGCTAATAAGTCCGGGATTGTTAAACCGGAAATATTTCTCATTCAAATGATGTCCGGCTCCTGCCAGATGAGAAAATTCATCGAATGCAATCAATGGAACCAGGAAACCCTGTTTTACAAATTTGATAAGATCTGTAGAAGTGGCGTATGCACCAAGCGCATTCAAGCCGTCATAAGCCGTGTAAGTCAGGTAATACACATCTCCTATCTTCGTAATTCTCGGATCTTCAACACCATGGATTTCATATGGTAATTGAGGAAATAAAACCGGAATATCGGATCGGTATTTCAGTTCAAAAGGACCGTTGAATATACAATATCCAAGAGTTGAATAATTCCCTTTGCCAACAGCTCTGTAAAACATATGCACATTATCATCTACACGAATAACACCCGGATTTAAAACACCTTCGAGCTCAAAACCAAGTCCTGACTTACTAAGCAATACCCCATGTTTTTCAACTTCAATCATACTATTTCTTTTCGCCCGTTTAGATCAATCACAATAAATACTTTTCACTTCATAGTCTCAGGTATAATTTACCCGAATTGAGGAATCCAGCATTAAGTGGTTAAAATTTTGCCCAATTCGGAAATAAGCTCCCTGTTAATTCCATGTTAAGCCGATGAAATTGCCGTTACAGTGCAAAACCCCACTCTTAACACATAACTACCTTGCTACTACTGTGCCAGATATCCGCCATCCACTTCAACGGCAGTTCCTGTCATAAATGAACTTCCTTCAGTAGCAAGAAATAAAAACACTTTTGCAATTTCATCATCCTCACCAAACCTTTTCATTGGATGCAGGTTCTCGATCATTGATTTTACTTCTGCATTCTGACTAATCCCACCGCTTTCCAATAACGGGGTACTCACAAAGCCCGGACAAATTGCATTGATTCGTATTCCTTCAAGAGCATATTCCATTGCTGCGGTTTGTGTTAAACCTATAACACCATGTTTAGCAGCTACATAGTGTCCCGCATTGGCAAATCCAACTTTCCCCAGGATGGAAGACATATTAATAATTACTCCACTTTTTTGCTTCGCCATCTGATTTAATTCATGCTTCATGCAATTAAAAACACCATTCAGATTTACAGCAATCACATCACTCCATGCCTTTTCACTCATATCACCAATACGAGATGATTCGCCACCAATGCCCGCATTATTTAGTGCAACATCAAGTGACCCGAATTCCTTCACTGCTCCTGCAACAGCGGATTCAACTTCATTAAATTTAGAAACATTGCAAGCAACAAACATGGCCTTCGAATTCCATTTTTTGATTTCAGCCATCGCAGCCTCTTTAGCCGGTGAATCCAAATCAGCAACGATCACATTTGCCCCATCACGAGCAGCATATAAGGCACACTTTTTACCGATCCCCGACAACCCGCCAGTTATAAACACATTTTTACCATTTAAATTGGATATACTCTTCATGATTTCAGATTAAACTATTATTAATACTATAAAATTACCTATGAAAACTAGTAAGCTTTAGAAAACCAAAAGCCTGACTCCACACTGAGCCAGGCTTATTGATTGGGCAGAAAAGTCAGTTTGGTGGGGTCAAACTAATTCTTACCATTTCTGATGAAAAGGCAAGAGATATTTTCTAAATCAGATGATTTTACAAAAGTATTTTACTGAAAATCTAATTGTTTGCATAACTTCATAAATTAGTTGCAAAATTCACACATCATTAATCGACTTCCGTTTCTTATTTTTTAATTTCCTGAAAAAACTAGGGGTTAGTCCGGTTACTTTTTTAAACTGGTGCGACAAATGGGCCACACTACTGTAATGCAACTTCCAGGCAATCTCCGATAAATTAAGGTCATTATACATAATCAACTCCTTAACCTTTTCAATCTTGTGCAAAATCATAAAATGTTCAATGGTTGTGCCTTCCGTCTCAGAAAATAAATTGGCCATATAGGTGTAGTTATGATCAAGTTTGTCGCTTTAATAAACGGAAAATTTCACCTTGGGAAGTTCTTCATCATAATGAACCATTTCAATAACTACGCCTTTAATTTTTTCTATCAGTTGTGCCTTCTTATCATCCATTAATTCTAATTCCGCACACTGTAGTCTTTCCTTTAATAATTTCAATTGTTCGGCAGTCAGATCCTCGCAAGTATTAACCTCTCCCAATTCAACCGACAAATAAGGTATGCCGACTTGTTCCAAAATATCCTTAACCACCATTTTACAGCGCAGACTAACCATGAATTTGATGTATAGTTTCATGGTTAACTGGTTTGAGTTTAATAAAGTGATGATTGCTTTTTGTATTTCAAAAAGCAAAATATATACTATTCCAACCCTGCAATAGCTAAAACAGGTTAAAAACGCATCAACAGTATACTCAAAAACTATTCCACAACCAATTTGACCTGAGAGGATCCTTTGGATGAAATCATTTCAATAATTGCCTGTACTTTAATTATAAATTATTCATTATTAGGCCATTAATCTTTTTATTCTTTTTGTTGGCCAAGCAGTTAAATGTGAGAATTAAATTAAATAAGTGTTTATTTTTTTTGTATATTTGTTGAAACTATAATTCGCACCAATGAATAAATTGAAAGCGTTTCTTCTAATATTTATTCAGAGCATTAATTTATATGCTCAAACGCCAGGTGCATTAGATACCTCATTTTCAGCTGTTACAGGAAATTTTGCACCCTATGCATTATCTTGTGAAGTACAACCAGATGGTAAAATATTAGTTGGTGGGCAGTTTGACTATGTTAATGGAATTCTTACTGATAATTTAGTGAGATTACATGCTAATGGCGAAGTTGATACGCTGTTTAATAATAACTTACATTCATCTACCTTTTTCTCACAATCTGGTCTACATGGAAAAGTTTACAGCATTAATTTGCTTCCTGATGGGAAAATTCTAGTTGGAAGTACAGGAGGAGTGCTTCTCGGCGCTGGACTTCACCAACATGGGGTGGCTAGACTTCATTCAAACGGGGCTGTTGACACCACTTTTATTGTTGGTGATGGCGCAAATACCCCCAGCACTAACATTGAGGTTTTTACAACCCATTTTTTGCAAGATGGCAAAATATTTCTTGCAGGAAATTTTCAAAAATTTGATACTACAGTTAAAAATAATTTGGCTAGAATAAATTATAATGGAAGTATCGATACAACATTTAATACAGGAATAGGAACAAACGATGATATTTTTACCTCTGCGGTGCAATCTGATGGAAAAATAATTATAGGAGGAATATTTACATATTTCAATGGGGAACCTGTTAATTATCTTGTCAGATTAAATATTGATGGCAGCAGAGATTCGAGTTTTCAAATTGGAACTGGTCCCAATAATTGGATAAGAAAATGTATAGTCCAACCGGATGGAAAAATTATTTTAGCAGGCGATTTTACAGAATTTAACGGGGTTTCCAAAAACAAAATTGTCAGAATTAATCCGAATGGCACTATTGACAACAGTTTTAATATTGGAACTGGTGCTAATGATAAAATATTTGATGTCGAATTACAATCAAATGGTAAAGTATTGGTTGGTGCAGGGTATTACACAAATGTTTTTAATGGAATGCCAGTTCCAAAACTTTTTCGTTTAAATGATAATGGAAGCTATGATATTACTTTTAATCCAGGAACAGCGGCTAATACGTGGTTAGATGATATGGTTGTTCAGCCTGATGGCAAAATAATTGTTGTTGGAAATTTTGATACCTATAATGGAGTATACACGAGCCGGATAATAAGAGTTCATGGCGATACTGCGATGGATAATTGTTTTAATTTTAAATTATTTTTTAATTCCATTTCAAATTTTACTTGTACTGATAGCATTGGAAGTGCCACTGCGACACCATTTTATGGTCACCCACCTTTTCAATATACCTGGAACACATCACCTACCACTACAACAGCAACTTTAAATGTTACAACACCAGGTATTTATACAGCTACAGTAACTGACATTTTAGGATGCAATAAAACTGCTTCTTTATTTATACCAACACCTCCTGTTTCTGGATTTGATCTTGGGGTTTATGTGGTGGCGGGTTCATTTAGACCCGCAAGTTTTACAAATGTTAATCTTGAATATAAAAATCGAGGTTGTGATTCCATTGATGCTGATTTAAAGTTTGTAATTGACTCTTCATTAAACTTAATTATGGTGACACCACCAGCTGATACAATTATTGGGGATACAATTATATGGAATAATGTAGTGGTCACTTCCGAATCTTCATTTAATCCTGTTATAACTTTTTATTCTCCGATAAATTCTATTGTTGGAAATACTTTGAATTTTAAAGCTATAGCGGAGCCATTATTGGGAGATGGTAATATTACAGATAATATTAAAAATTACATTTTTTCGATAGTTAATTCCTTTGATCCAAATGACAAGTCCGTTTACCCTCAAGGAGATTGTGATTTTGGTTATGTTGAACCTAATCAGCAGTTAAATTACACTATTAGGTTTGAAAATACCGGCACTGCAAATGCTCTAAATATTGAAATAATAGATTCACTTGATTTGGATTTGGATTTGACAACGTTGAAAATTTTAGCAAGCAGCCATGATATGTTTACGGTTATTGATAGCGGAAATGTCGTACGTTTCATCTTTAATAATATTAATTTGCCATTTGTTAATTCACCTGTGACAGCCAATAGGGGATATCTTGTTTTTGGCATAAATCCAGTAGCAGGTCTTGCAGATGGGACTACAATTGATAATAAGAGCTACATTATTTTCGATACTAATAGCCCAATCGTAACTAAAATTGTTACTAATACCGTTTCTAGCGTTAGCCAAATCCCAGATACTAGTGTAGTGCAAAATGGGGATACACTTTTTTCCAATGCCGTAGGGGCAACTTACCAATGGGTTAATTGTATGACAGGAAATACACCCATACCAGGAGCGATAAATCCTGTGTTTATAGCTCCTGCACCAGGCAGTTATGCAGTACAAGTTTCGGCGAATGGTTGTACTGCCACAAGCGGTTGCTATCAATTGCTGAATACTGGCATTGGGAATTTTTCTTATGATATGTTAAATTTTATTATTGAAACTAATGATTTAGAATCTTTAGTAATCAAACTTTCAGGAAATAGTTTAAAGGATAAATGTTATTTTTTGTTAGCAGATGGAATGGGCAAGACAATTGCTTTGAAAGAAATTGACACCGAACGAATCAGCATCAGTAAAAAGGATTTGCCTCAAGGAATTTATTTTGTAAAATTATTTGGCGATGAGAAAATGATTGGTTTCATCAAAATGCCTGTTGTAAGATAATGAATCAATATGAAGATCTACTTTTATTTCTCCAATTATTTTTGTAATGCTTCCATTTATCGAAAAATAGTAAACAAAAAGAAAACCATATTGAATAGTTAGAATTGACAAGTGAAAGTGTACTTTAAAGAGTTTATAGATGACAACTTTATAAACTTACCACCGGAATGAGTAACAACTTTCATGCATCAATTATTATAGCAAAGCAATTTAATTCAGGCACACTATTAAAAGGTCCAGTTCTGAAGCTTCAATTCACACAAAAAACAAATAATAAAGCCAATTCAGATCAAAATTTCTGAATTGGCTTTTAAAAATTTTTAAACTTAATTACTCCACCACTAACCTCACCTGAGAGTTCTGATTCGATGAGATCACAGAAACTATATACACACCGCTTTCGAGTCGGTTTGCGTAGCTGTAACGAAGTGTTGTTCCAATCTCAACCTTTTCGATTAACCGGCCAGTAATATCCGATATCATCAACGTCCTGTTATCTACTGATGTAAACAACAAAGTAAATCGGCCATGCGAAGGATTCGGATATAATTGAAACCCGGATGCAGCATTTTCAGCTAATCCTACATTCACAAATGCAAGTGTATCGGAACAATTTTCGCAACCGTTTGCATCAGTACCACACAATTGATAAGTTCCGTTTAATGTTGCTGTTAAAGTGCTGCCATTTGCTCCCGGAATCGGACTTCCATTATAATACCATTGCAAATTAACTCCCGTAACAGCAGTTGTAAAAGTATTTCCGGTGACAAAAAATGTTGGCTTAACAGGAAGCGGATTTATAATAACCTGTGTAACCACTGATGTGGCACCACATCCCTGAGCAGTAGTAACCGTTGCAGTATAATCACCACTCACCAGAGGAGTATAAGTGATTCCATTTTCACCAGCAAGTATCAATCCGTCCTGATACCATTGAATAATATTTACGGTATCGT
>CAUJFJ010000034.1 GCA_963169675.1 Bacteroidota bacterium | reverse complement strand
AATAGAAATATTAAGAATTTGAAGGAATTAGAAGTTTATGATGTAATAAAAAACAGTTTGATACTGGCTCATCGATCCGAATGGCATTCTCGAGTAGCAACCGGAGAATATATTAATAAATACTTGAAGTAATTAATGATGTTTTAATTGCTGTATTCAAGTAATTCAAATTTTTTTCATGTTTAAATCTAAAATCAAATTAATTAATACTCTAATGTTAAGCTAAATTCCATGATCAGCGATCCATCAATATCAGCTACTGATAATGGCCAGAAATGAGATCTTATTTATTAAAACGAAAATGATGATAGCTATTGATGGAAGCAATTAGAATGTTTAAAAATTGAATAAAAGTCTGAAAAAATGGATTATAGTACAGATTTAACTTACAATATTGCGACATTAAGACTTTACGGTGTCATTGATGGAAAAACAATAGATGTGTTGGCTCATTCAGGAGGGAGAGGAGGTACAAAGACACCTGGTGCGAAAAACTTTATTATTGCTAATAACCCATTTTTAACGCATCATGGCCTGAATGAAAAATTAAAAAATAAAGGAGCGGTAGGCGGTCCTCTACCGATGGGTACGTATACTATGACGTTGCATCGAGAAAAAAATAAAATTCGCCTTAATCCTACTGCTAATGTTAATATGCATGGTAGGAGCGGAGGTTTTCTAATACATGGACGAGGACCTAGGGGAAGTGATGGTTGTATCGTACCAGAAGATTTTGAAATCGTTAAAATGATTTATAACGAAGTAGAAAAAAGGATTAAAGATGGGATTAGCCCGATGACCATTAGAATATTAGCAATAGGAGATATTGATTATTATCAAAGGTTATTGTCAATTGTTTAAGCACTGCATGTTAAAGAGAGCAAATAAATTTATTAATTAAAATTGAAAGTAACAAACTGATTGCATCGTTTATCTTAAAGGCAAGAAATAAAGTTGAATGGTTTATGTTTAATTATATTCAAATACAACTTCAAAATTAAAATCATGATCAACTATTCATCGATTTCAGCTACCGTAAATGACCCCTCATCCATGATTTCGGAACTTGTTTCCTTGTGGATTGACGATTTTTGCAGAAATGTATCGAATCATGAGATTCTTGAGGTAAACCTTGGACATTGTTCCTATTTGTTCGATAATACCGCCGATCGTGTAATTGCAGCATGGGGAATCAGTTATGGAAAATCATCCGAAGTCAGAGATAAGTCACGAATGGCCGGTCACCCCTTAGGAAATGGTAAAAACTATCACCGTGGACATACTATACCTCATACCATGGGAGGAGGTACCGATATTAACCTCGTTCCACAATTGGGTAAAGTGAACATTGGTCCGTTCAGAGTTCTTGAAAGGAAAGCGGTTGCTACGCCAAATTCCCTATATTTCACGTACTGTAAGTATCCGAATGCATCCACTCAAACTCCTTCCGGAGTTGATCAGGGGTTTGTTGCTCCCGGCGGAAGTCTGGAGTTTGAAAGTTTCATAAATTAACAGATGAATCGATAAACAAAATAGTTGTGGGTTATATTGATCAGGTTATTACTACGGAACATATTCGCCGGACACTTTCTCATCCGGCCATCGGAAGAATTCATTTCCGGTTAGGCCCAATCGTAATAAATCCTTCCGATTATCAAACCATATTAAACGCTATCCTTAATAACCATCTGCAGGTACATTATTCAGCTATGTCAGAACGACACGATGCTGAGTATTACGCTTCACGTGATACATTGGAGTTCCCGATTCCTGATCAGGGTGGATTTTTGAGGGAATACCGGCAGCGTTTTGATCTTGAACGGATGGATCATCCCCGTGAACTGGATCGAAACAGAAGAGTGGCAACTGAAATCGTTAACGGTCTCATTCGTGATAGAGCGGCTCGGTTTGCAGATGTCAGTATAGATCCGTACGCAGAGATGGTGATCGTGCATGAATGCACTCATGCCATCGTTGACTGGTTTAATTATTCGAGCCCCGAGCGACGCGTACAGATTCATAGCTGGGAAACCGAAGCAGTATCGTTTCTGGCAGAGTATATTTACATACTTGCAAAAACGAATGGGCAAGCCAATATTGGAGATATGCGTGATGCATTGGTTTCTCTTGCCACGTATATATCGATGGCCGGTTATTATAATATCGGTTCCAACCGGTTCCTGCAAAACGAATTTCAGCAAATACAGAATTCGTTACGCAGTTTGGGATATAGTGACCTCGACCGCGAAGCGATCACCAATGGAATCGGTGCTCACAGCACTTCCCGTACAACACCGGCACCATCACATTAAAATTGAATAGCTTAACCAACCAGCATTAAAAATGGGAAAACCAGCAGCAAGAATTGGCGACATGCATGTATGTCCGATGGTGACTCCCGGTACACCACCAATACCACACGTTGGAGGACCAATAACAGGTCCTGGATGTCCGACGGTATTAATTGGAGGAATGCCAGCAGCCGTTATGGGTGACATGTGTACCTGTGTAGGGCCGCCAGATACAATTGTATTGGGATCAGTTGGGGTATTTATTGGTGGAAAGCCGGCAGCCCGGATGGGTGATATTTGTGCACATGGAGGTACGATTGTTGTGGGTTGTCCGACGGTGTTGATTGGAGAAGTAATGCCAGGTGCTCCTGTTGTAGTGCCCCCTCCTATTATACTTGCTAATGTTATGGCATCCATGCCTCCCGCTCAACTGGTACAGGCTACCCAACTGATGGAGATGAAAGATGCAGCATCAAGTGGTAAACCATTTGTACATGCATCACCCTGTTGTTCCTCTTGCAATTCAAAATGATATAACCGGTTAAGCATGCTTATTATCAGGAAAGAGCAATTCAGTGAATTCAACAATTATCTGCTGGAGAGTTTTCTGAACAGGTCCAAAGGCCAGTTTGGAAATGTAGAAGTTGACAAGTTAAAGTCCATTTTCAAGGAAGCTATTGCGTTTGGATTTGAAGAGGAAGATCATTTAACCGAATATGCCCTTTTATTTCTTAAACATGAAAGTGCATTTATGAAAAAGCCCGACTGGATGAATTACGTTTTGTCAAATAAGAACTATGAGCCTGCTGATAAATTATACAGGATCGGATCAGAATTAAATATAGAATAAATATGCCTCCGACTACCTCCAGCCAGCCGTCATGTTCATCTGAAGAGAAGAAGAAAGAACAGGGAAAGAAAGCGGATGTTACGATTAAATGTAAACACCGTGGTTGCCCTGAAGGAAAAGAACTGACAGTTTTTGAATTGGTGCCTGAAATTAATCAGGAGATAGCTGAAGATGAATTAACAATATCATGGAAAGGCAACACTCCACCTGCTCCTCCTCAATTGAACTGGAGTGAAGGAAGTCCTGTTTCAGGGCCTCCGTACAAAATTCCCTTGAAATTCAAGGTTAAGGAATCAAAAGATCTTTTCCCTGATCTTTATAATCAATTTACTTCTGGAAAGTCAAAATTTGAATTGACGAAGGATGCACTGCAGGCTTTTAATACTCTTAAGTATAAAAAGAAAATCAGTGTTAAAGGATTACCATGGGGTACATTTGAGTCAATTGTTTATAATCCGGATCAATGGAAAATATCGGTTGATCTGCCGATAAAGAACTCCCGTAAAATCAGTCGGGGTATTAAATTTGAAAAAGATGCAAGTGGTGCTTCAACTAAAACGAAAACATGGGAAAGTAATACCAGCAATTCTCAGGTAAAAGGGGAGCGATCAGTAGAAGAGAAGCAGGTGGGTATGAGGAAGCTTACCACTACTTCATCAAGTGTTGAAACTACTGCTGGAGGTAAAACAACTGAAATCAAGGGAAAGACAATTCAAAGTGACCTTATTCCTGGTAAGAATATTCAGGTTTCTGGAAGCTCAAAAACAAGTAAAGGTAGCCCGGAACAATATATAACAATTGAAAAAAACGGAGCCAGGCTTGATGTTGGAGCATTAAAGTATGTCATCTATGTAGCCAAAGTTTTAAAATGGATTTCAGTATTAAGTGATGCTATATCCGATATCCCGAAAGCCGGAGCATACATTGATTGGGAAGTCAGTGCACTGGAAGGTACGGTTTCTTTGTCATATGGCTGGAAAGAATATACAGATCACCGTGCTTATTATGCACATAAGGTGGAAGTTGATATTGTATTTATCAAAGCGAAGATTGAATTTGGTGTAGGAGTATCCGGATTCTCGTTTAAACTTCAGGCTTTTGTTGCAATCGATGGAGAAGTTAAGTTCAATGGTACACTGGAGAAAAACAAACCCGAGGATCTCTCCTCTGATAGTAATCCGTCAAAAATATCTAATGGTGGCGTAGCAAGTAAAGTAAATGAGTTTGTTTATAAAGCCGGTGCTCATGCCTCAGCTGAGTTATCCGGAAAAATTGTTGGTTCGATCGGAGTCAGGGCAGAAGCATTGTATATTGCTAAAGTCGAAGCAAAACTCGAATCCGGAATTGAAGTAAAAGGGAATATCAGTTTCTTTAATGAGAAAGAGATTTTTATTATAGAGTCTGGGGTTATTTTTACAGGCATCAAAGGTTCAATTGAAGTTTCAGTAGGACCAGCAGAAGCTATTTCTAATGAATCA
>CAUJFJ010000033.1 GCA_963169675.1 Bacteroidota bacterium | reverse complement strand
CCAAGCACAATCCCAACCAAAGAAAGTGGAATTGCAATCATCATGACTATTGGAGTTTTGAAATTCTGAAACCAACCAACTATCAACATGTAAATTATGATAATCACCACCAGGAATGCTGCACCTAAATCACGGAACACTTCTAGTGTTATTTGCCATTCACCATCCCATTTTACAGTATAATTACTTTCTTCCGTGGGCTGCTGAATGTATAATTCATTTAAAGTATATCCAGGCTTTAATGGAATTTGATTTAGTTTTTCGGTCATACCAAGAATTGCATAAACAGGGCTTTCCAGCTCTCCGGCCATATCGGCTGTTACGTAAACAACCCTTTTTTGGTCTTTTCTGAAGATGGTATTTTGTACCGTGTCTTTTGTCACCTTAATCAGATCATTTAAAGGAACTATGGAGCCATTTTGATTTCTGATTCCCATACTGGTGATGTCAGAAAGTTCTGTTTTGTCTTTATCGGCTAACTCCATCACAACGGGAACCGGATTGCTTGAATTTTCATCATAAAACGTACTTACCGGCATTTCTCTCAATAAGGTGGTAACATTGCCAACTATCTGTTGTGGTACAACTCCGTTCAACATAGCCTTTTCGTTGTCAACTGTGAACTTGTACTCTGTCTGATCAGCTTCTACCATCCAATCAACATCAACAATATCAGTTGTGGCATTCAAAATAGATTTAACGCTATCTGCAATTCTGATTTGTTCATCATAGTCAGGTCCATAAATTTCAGCAACCAGAGTTGATAAAACCGGTGGGCCGGGAGGTACTTCAATGATTTTAACATTGGCACCATATTTTGCTGCTATCTTTTGAATCTCCGGACGAATAGATTTAGCTATATCATGACTTTGCTCAGAGCGGTCTTCTTTATGCAAGAGATTGACCTGAATATCCGCCATGTTACTTCCACCTCGGAGATCATAATGACGAACCAAGCCATTGAATGTAATAGGAGCAGAGGTGCCAACATAACTTTGATAGTTGATGACTTCCGGTCTTCCCGAAATGTAATAGGCTATTTCTCTTGTAACTGCAGAAGTACGTTCCAGGGTTGTTCCTTCCGGCATATCAATCACCACCTGGAATTCGTTTTTATTATCGAATGGCAGCATCTTTACTGCCACACTTTTAGTGAAAAATAGCATCATCGATCCTCCAAGCAACAAAACTGTGGACAGAAGCATTATTCTTCGCTTTAGCGAGTTTTCTAGAAACGGTTTTTCAATTTTGCTGTAAATTCTATAAATCCAACTAGACTCCAGCTTTCCGTCATGCGAATCTTTGTTACTGTCTTTTTCCTGTAACAGGTGATATCCCAGATAAGGAGTAACCGTTAAAGCCACAAATAGTGACAGCATCATGGCTATTGAAGCTCCAATGGGCATTGGACTCATATAGGGTCCCATCATACCGGAAACAAATGCCATGGGCAAAATAGCGGCAATTACCGTGAATGTAGCCAGGATAGTTGGATTTCCAACTTCATTAATCGCATAAATCGCTGCCTGCTTAAATGGTAATCGCTTCTGCTTGAAATGCCGGTGCATGTTTTCGGCAATAATGATACTGTCATCGACCACAATTCCGACAACAAACACCAAAGCAAATAAGGTAATCCGGTTAAGAGTATATCCTAATAAATAATAGCTGAATAAAGTTAAAGCAAATGTTAATGGTACAGATAAAAAGACTACCAATCCACCTCTCCATCCCATAGCCAACATTACAAGTCCGGTTACTGCAACAATTGCAATACCTAGATGTAATAAAAGCTCACTTACTTTGTCTGATGCAGTTTCACCATAATTTCGGGTGACTACTAATTTTACATTGTCAGGAATCAGATCCTTTTTAAGATGCTCCATTTGTTCCAGAATTTTTTCTGAAATCTGCATGGCATCGGCTCCTTTTACCTTTGCAACGGAAATGGTTACCGCAGGATATTCTGATGGATTACCGGAATGTTCCGGACGATTTTTACCATAGCCGAATGACACATATGATTTCGGAGTGGTTGAACCATCTGTAATTTTCGCTACCTGTCTGAGATATACCGGCAAATTGGCATTGGTACCTATTACCAGATTTTCAAGATCCTCTTTACTGCTCAAAAATTCACCGGTGGTAACCAGAAATTCCCGGTCCCCATCAACAAAACCTCCCGATTGTGCACTGCTGTTGGATGCCTGAATCATTTGCATGATTCCGATTGCATCCACATGATTTCCTTTTAGAAGATCATTGTCGAGGGTAACTTTTACTACTCTGGGCGCACCTCCAAGTTCTTTTGTAACTGCAACACCCTTTATTTTTTCAACTTCATTAGTGACTTCTTCAGCCAATTGACGAAGCTGGTATTCATCCATTTCATCGCTCCATAAAGTAAGTCCTAACATAGGAACATCATCTATAGATCGTGTTTTAATGACGGGCTTCATCACTCCAGATGGAAACATGTCGCTGTGTTTCATCATTTCATCATAAAGCTTTACGTAACTTCGTTCTATATCCTGACCAACATAAAACTGAACAATAATCATTGCCTGACCATTCATGGCCATGCTGTGAATGTGTTCAATTCCTTTGATATTCGATAATACCTGTTCCAATGGTTTCACAATTCGTTTTTCAACTTCCTGTGGACTGGCACCCGGATATCCAATAAGTACATCAGCCATTGGTACATTGATCTGAGGTTCCTCTTCTCTGGGAATTAAAAAAGAACTGTATGATCCAATTATCATCAAAGCAACCATGAGTAGAATGGTAAGCTTTGAGTTGATGAAAAAATTGGCAATTTTACCTGATAAGCCTTCTTGCATATTGTTTGGGATTTTCCTTTGAAATTAATTACTGATCTTTACTTGCGCTCCATTATAAACTCTGCCATCAGCTTCTAAAATGTAAGTTTCGTTTGCCGACAATCCTGATTCAACCGAAATCATGTCGCCGGAACTCTTACCGGTTCTAATCCACCTTAATAAAGCAATGTTCTTATCACTTACCACATAAATTCCTGAAAGCTGACCTCGTTTAAAAATAGCTGATGCAGGTACCATAATTTCTGTAGGGTTTTCATTCCCTTCATTTGGCACTACTCCTGTTTCAATTTTTATTCCGGCAAACATTCCTGCTTTAACTTGTTCAGGATATTTTTCCAGATCTAGCTTAATGAGATATTGACCTCCTGTGTTTTTTGCAGATGAACTGATTTCAGAAATGACTGCCGGAATTCGGACATCTAATGATTTGATGTTTACCTCGGCTCTTTGTCCCGATTTTACCAATGATATTTCCGATTCAGGAATCATAGCTGAAACCTGCATGCGACTGTTGCCTTCAAGGCTTATAAGCGGCATTCCGGGATTAGCCATATCACCTGCCTTTACAAAAGTATTGGTGATAGTTCCCGAGAATGGAGCCGTGATAGTGAGATATGCAAACTGCGAGTTTATCTCATTTTTCATTTGTTGAGCTGCCGTTAGTCCTGCTTTTGCCATTTCGTATCTGGTAAGTATATCATCAAGTTCTTTTCTGGTAACACTGGAATTCTTGAATAAATTTTCAAATCTTTCCTTATCTTTTTTAGCATTCTCATACGCTGCCTCTGCCTGAATCATGCCTGAAGCAACCTGTAACCTCTTTGCATCAAGATCACTGCTGTTAATATTAATGAGCACTGCGCCTTTTGAAACTTTCTGGCCAGTTTTAACATTTACTTTGGTCACAAATCCCATCATTCTGGTGCTTATATTGGCACTTTCCTCAGCTTCTGTTTTTCCGGTAACATTTAAAAAATTACCCGTTTGATGTCCGGCTGTTTTTCCTGTTTTTACAGTAATGACTTGCTGATTGTCAGTCGGCAATGTTTCCTTTTTGCCACATGAGGTGATAAGGAACATTGAAATTGCAGCTGCAAATAGAAATAATTTCGTTCTGGTCATTGTTATTTTGTCGTTAGAAATTGAATGTATGTCTTCATGTAGTTGTAGGTAAATATGGCTTCTGCATACGATAATTCAGTTGTTTGTACCATCGTTTCATTAGATAGTAAGTCAACCGTTTTTTCCATACCCTGATCATATCTGTTTTTATAAATTCTATATGATTCCGCAGCCTTCTCAACTGCCAGTTTGCTATGAAAAAGACTATTCTCGGCATCTTTTAATTGTCTGAAAGCCTTTTGTAATTCCATAGTCTGCTGATTCATATATTTTTCTTCCTCAGTAACCGATTTATGATACTCTGCACGGGTTTTCTGATTTCTTGCAATATTTTTGAACCCGTCAAATAAACTCCATGATAGCTGGGCGCCAATCATATATCCATCAGCCTCATTAGCAATGGCATCTAATCCATTTAATTCATAGCTGGCGAACATATTTATTCGGGGTAACATATTGAATCTACTTGAACCCGACATACTCTTGTAGATTTGAGTAGCCTGATGCATTGCCTCCAGATCTTTTCTGCTTTTTGGCAACTCTATATTTGCCGGTATACTCTCAGTATTTGGTAATAATTGCTCTGATGGAATAACTACAGTAGTGGAGGATGAAATGTTCATCAGATACAAAACATAATCAGATGCATTTCTGTATTGATTTTTTGACTTCGAAAATTGATTGCTGACCTCGTTGACCCGTAATTGAACTGCTAGCAGATCTGTCTTTTTTACCAATCCCTCATTCAGGTAGTTAGTAATATTTTGTTCGTTTAACAGGGCTGTTTGATAAGCTTTTTCCATAATTCCAACTGCCTTAAATGCTAATTGCAATTCCATATATGCTTTTGCTGCTTCCATCTGAAGAAATTCTGATGTTCGGGCAGATTGTAGTTTACTAAGTTCCATTTTAAATCTTGCGGCTTTTCTTGCTGCAATGCCATCCAAATTCAGCAACGGTTGCATCAGTTCAATTTTAGATTTAAATCCGCCACGATCATCCGGATCATTTAATAGTTCTGTATTGAAATCTGATTGCTTGAGAAGTTCCTGATTCAACTTGGTGCCAAATGCCATCAAGGGACTATTGGTCATGAAACCGGTGTGTGTAACGTTCACAGAAGGCAGAAACAAACTGTTAGATTGCCTATAATCATATTTTGCTATCTGGTCATCTGCAAAGGCATTTTTTAGTTGCAAGTTATCTTGCATTACTCCTTTAGTTACAGCAGTCAGCGTTAATGTTAAGGTGTCCTGCGCCTTTAATTGGAATCCGATATGCAGCAACAGCGCGGTAAAAAGTAATTTTGTTTTTTTCATGCTTTTATAATTACGAATGCAAAAGTAGAATCACCACCGGGCGACTACAGTAACAAAAAGCACACAAGCCAATCAGAATTTATAAAAGACTGGTTCTGAGAATAATTATAAATCGATTTTATATTAAAATAAAAAAAAACAATACTTATGAAAATGAAAAGCGCTTATGTGATATTAATCACATAAGCGCTTTTAAGAGTTGATCACCTATTGAATGGTGCGATTCTGTATTCTATAGATTCATCTCAGGCTCAGGCTGGAAAATGGACTGATGAATCTGATTAAGTATTTGCTTTGCATGATCCAGATGATTCTTAATTGTTCCATCCCCGAAGTGCTCATGCGCAAAAAGATGTTGATAGTATGCGATTCCATTATCCAGATTGGTCATAAAGTTTTTATAAAACTTCGACTTTTTAATATCTGAGGTAATTTCTTCTTCTTTTGCAATTAGTTCTTTCAGGTAATCAATATAAAGGTACAATTCCTTAATAAAAACATGACGTCTGTTTTTGTTGGTGATCAGATTGATTCTTCCATAGATGTGATCAATCATTGTAGCCAGTGATACTCTTTTGGAAAAATTAACAATGTTCGGTCCGGGACAAATATTGACTGCCTTCAGATTTTTAATAAATGGAATTTGATTTTTTAGTGAAGCAGCATTACTTAATCCCACACACAGACATTCTTTACGGGTTACTTCTTCAATGCTCACTTTTAATTGATCGGAATCTGTCGACTCACTTTTCAGCTGGTCTATTTTCAATCTCTGATAGGTTGTAGAGGCTGTGCAAATAGGTTTGTCGGTGAATTCAGTATTGAAAGCCAAATGTTTTTCAGGACATGGACTACCTGGTTTATCGTCGTTTATGCGGTTTTGCTTTTCTATCGCTGCAGTAGTTCCATTGAGATAGTAAAACCTTACTCCCAGAGGCGAATAGTGGCTTAACTGAATATCTGCATGTTTAGCATTCTCCAATAAGCTCAAGGTATCACTATCGACTGTAGTAGCTTCCGGTACTAATAAAAATGGGGTTCCCCAACCTGTTCCTGCAACTCCATAATAGTCATGCATGAATGATGCTTCATCATGGGTTCCAATTCCACCCTGAACTGTTATTCTTATTGGAGGAAGTTCTGTATTCAATATTTCATTTTTCTCACCGAGAGCAGATTTGTACATTTCCTGAAGTACATTGGCCAACTCATCACGATTTCTTTTAAATTCATCCAGAATTGGTCCCAGTAAGTATCCATCAGTTGCAAAAGCATGACCACCGCAGTTTAATCCCGATTCAATTCGGAATTCACTAACCCATAAACCCTTCTTAGCAAGAAATTTCCCTTGAATTAGTGCCGAACGGTAGTCGCTGACTTTAATGGTAATGCGCTTCTTGGTTTCTACAGATTCTCCCGGATAAAAAGCAGGAAGTTTTTCCAGATATCCATACAAACGAGGATTCATTCCTGCTGAAAAAACAATTGCACTGTTGCGAAGTTTGCTATTGGCATATCCACGCAATGCAGCAACTGCATCTGAACCATCCGGAATTAATTCACCTTGCTTATCGTAATTGTCACGATCGGTTTTGGTAAGGATGTTAACATCAATACTACCTTGAACAACCATATTGCGCAAGCGGAGTTTCATAGTCTCCTTTGCAGCTGATTCAGGTAATTGCAACATTTCCCGGTATAATTCCGATTCCAAACAATTATCGGGAAGCATACTGAAGTATTTTGTAATTGGTGAATCAGAAATGAATTCGGAGTTTTTCAATTTCTCAAATTCAATATCAACAATTTCCTGCACTAAATCCAAATATGCAGTTATTCGTTTTGCTCTATAATCTTCTGAACCTGATGGAATGGGAGTGTAGGGCAAATTGTAAACATCAGCGTAATGCCTGCGCATCATTTCAATTAACTTGTCCTCGCCAATTGCCATTACCGAAGATATCCCAAATTTGGAAACCTTAATCGCCGTGTCAATGGTATATGCTAAACCCATTACCGGAATATGGAAACTATGTGGACTGTAATATTGGTGCATGTTGCTTTGCTCTAATAACTACTCTATAATGCTATTATGAATGTACTTGGCTTATCAATTAATCAGCTTTTTTAAGCGATTTCAACCGACAAATTACGCAAATTGAAACTAATTCAATATTGACATTTGTCATCCAATGCTTTTTAAGTCAATTATTTAATGGAACTCAACTAATTAACACATAATTACCAATTGTGTTAAGATTAGGACAAAAATAAGAAAAAAATGTGGTAATTCTTTGAAAAACAGGTTTATGAGGCTTTTCTAGTCCCAGAATGAGTATTGGAAACTAATATTGTAGAATAGAAACTACATTTTAAAAGTCTTAGAATATTCAAAAAGCATTCCTATTTGTGAAAGTAGCTAAAACTTATACAATGATAATTTGTTAATAGTAATAAATATATTACTTTTGAAGTTATGAAATATAATGAACTTTTCAGGTTGTTGATGCGTAATGGTTGGGTAGAAGTGAGAAAAAAAGGTAGTCATGTTACTATGCAACATCCGGATAAAAAGGAATTCATAACAGTACCTTACCATTCAGGTAAAGAAGTAAAACTTGGGCTGTTAAAAGCAATATTGAAAAAGGCTGCAATTAAAACTGATAAAAGATGAAAAAACATAAAATACTTGCTACAGTTATAAAAGAAAATTCAGGTTATAGTGCATTTGCTACTATTCAAAAACATTTCATAGCTACTGAAGGCGAAAGTTTTGAAGAACTTAAGTCCCATTTTATAAAAGCTTTAAATCTTGCCCTAAAATGTGAGGGATATACTTATCAATTGAGTGATATAAAAATCCAGTTTGATCTGGAAAGTTTTTTTGATTTTTACAAAGTTATTAATGCAAAGGCATTATCTGAAAGAATTGGAATGAACCAAAGTTTGATGGCACAGTACATCAAAGGCATAAAAAAGCCTTCCGCTGTCCAAACACGACGCATTTTGCAAGGCGTGCAGCAAGTAGGTAAGGAACTTTCAGAGGTTAGATTTTTGCTTTAACCCGTTTGGATATTTGAGATAACGGCTATATTAATTTTATCAATAGATTTAAAACTGTTTCTTAGTAAGAAGTAATAGGTTTGTATTTTTTAGCTTACAAGCTTCATTTCCCCATTTTAATGTAAGTTGATTCATCCTTATTGAAGAAATAGCTGTTTTTCATATTAGCTCCTATGAATTTTTGCAGATCAGCACTATTTTCAAATGTCTCTTTCACATTGTCTGTTATCTCCTGAACGGAAATAATATTCTCATTCACAATCTCAACTTTGTGCAAATAATATTCAACTGATGAGTATTCTGATTTTTCGTAAATATTCAGAAAATTTACTCCATCAATTACAGAAATGAAACCATAGTATCTCGTTGGATCTCCTCCCGAATTACTAACCTTTTCAATCAAGTAGTTGAAGTCATCTTCTTTACTAATCTGATAATATTCACTGGTACTGTTTCGATTTTCCCATTTCCCTATTAAAGCAGGATTAATCGGCACTTTTGCTTCAGAAATCGGAACAGTCGATTTATATGGACAACCTGCAAATAACAACATCAGCATCAGCACACCAGTAAGGTAAATGAGTCGGGTCATAGGATTGAATTTTCAATAAAATTAAGGAAAAGTGGCATTTTCTCCTAATTTCCGGAAGTAATTAGGCTATATCATTGACATTCAGTATTGTAATTTACCATCAGTGTCCTCAAGCTGCTTAGTCTTGTAATATTTTTGGAGAGTTAAACCACCTATTGAAAATGGCTTTCCTTGCTTGATTAAAATTGTTTGAAACTGAGTGACAGTATCAGGAAATGTTTCCAGCCACCAATCCTGAACCAGATAAATATTGGGTTGATTTAGTACTTGTTCAGGCAGCAACAAATTCCGGACTTGTGATTCGTGATGGGGTGTTGCAATAATGGAATCGGGAGGAACAATAGCGCAAACATATGAATTCCATTAATCACCAATTATTCCGGCTCTTCCTAATTGTTTTAACTCTTTCAGCTCTTCAACCCTCGGTTTTAATGTCCCAGGCCATATGTAATATAAGTTGTAAATAGTACCCAATCCGCCAATGAGTAAGGTTGTGATCAGAAATATATTAAAATTTTTTTTCAATCGGAAGGTTGTCGAATTAAGGTAAAGCAATATTGCCATGCCTGCAGATTTATAAGTACAGACAAAATACGTGGAGGAGCTTGCTGTTCGATGTGTTGATTTTTAAGATATTTCTCTTATTTAAAACCAACTTTCTTACGCTCTTTTTGTGCGGTACTCAGTTTATCCTTATTTAATAAATAGTGTATAGCCTGGAAAATGTCTGTAAATTGTTTGTTATATTTTGTTTCAAGGGATTTCAGCTGTTCAGTAAGATCTTTGTGCGTTATAGCATACTGCCTGATAAACACAAAAGCCCTCATAATAGCAATATTTATATGCAATGCTTTTTTGCTTTTCAGGACACTTGATAGCATCGCAATCCCTTGCTCCGTAAAAGCATAAGGGGCTACAGGGCTGAATTTTATATTTTTGGGTAGGTTATCACAATTTGTGATAACCTCATTCCATTCTGATTCTGTAAGTTGAAACATGAAATCATTTGGAAAACGGTCTTTATTACGCTTTACAGCTTGTTTTAATACTCGGGTTTCAACTTCGTACATAGTGGAAAGATCAAAATCTAAAATTACCTTGAGCTTTCTTAATTCCAAAATTTTTGATTCAATCAATTGCAAATTCATATTTATTCATTTTGAAAAATTTGATTAAAAGTCTATAAAAAAGAAGTACTCCAAAGGTACAAATAAAGCATAAACATACAAAAAATCAAAAATCCTGTATATTTATAAGATTTAAATATCGTTGTATGCTAGCTCCTGTACTATTTCAAAAAGGCAATTGATTTCGTTGTCAATATATTTTTGTATTAAACTTGAAGTGTATCCGTCCGACCAACCCCATATTGCATAAGACATTTTTATATCAATGAGTTTCCCGGAAAGTTAGCTTAAAAATTTCAGTAATGCAAATTTGTCAAGGCAGCAGTTCCTCCAGACGGTTCACCTTGTAATCAGGAAGGA
>CAUJFJ010000032.1 GCA_963169675.1 Bacteroidota bacterium | reverse complement strand
TCTCCAACATCCCCCAACAGGGGAAATTATAAGCATTTATGTGGATAGCAACACCATGCAGTGGTACACAAATGTGATGTCCAAGGAATGTTCCGTTTTTAGAAATTTGTTCGGGATTACCTTCTACCAGAAATGTTTCATCGGGCAATTCACGGCGCCCTTTACTGGCAAAAACGAACATTGTTCCGATGCCTCCATCGATATCAATCCACGAATCAATTTTTGTCGCACCGGTTGCTGCTGACAATTCATAAAAAAGTGCTTTTTTATCGTTCAGAAACATGGCCAGCTTCTTCAGCATAAGCGCACGTTCATGAAAAGTCATTTTGCGCAATGCAGGACCACCTACATTTCTGGCATAATCAAGCATTGCCTTAAAATCCACACCTTCAGAACCGGCAATTGCAATTTGCGCTCCGGTTACAGCATTAAAAAGAGGGGTTCCGTTTCCTGTTCCTGCAACCCATTCGCCGGCAACATAACTTTTTAGTTTCATAAATATATTGTGATGACGTTACAAATATAAGACAGTTTTAATGTTACCAAAAGTCGTTCAGAGCATTGAAAACACTAAGTTTTGAACATCCCGGACTTAGCCATTACTTTTCCAGGGGGCATAACCGGAATCCTGAATTTTGAGATCTTCAGGAACTGAACGCAATGGCTCACATGGCTCCAGGGTATTTTCAAGATCAGCAGGTAGTTGCTGGTAAATTTTTGTTCCTTCACTTTTCCAGGCTATCATTTCGTCGGAAGCATCCTTAATTATTTTAAAAGGATTACCAACCACAACCTTTCTTTCAGGAATGTTAGCATCGGCGGGAATGAAGGTAAGTGCACCTATGATAGAATGATCTCCTATTACTGCCCGATCCATAATAACGGCATTCATTCCAACGAGTACATTTTTACCGATGGTAGCACCGTGAATAATGGCTCCATGTCCAATGTGAGCATCCTGCATCAGTCGCACTGTAACTCCCGGAAACATGTGGATGGTACAATTTTCCTGAACATTACAGCCATCTTCAATTATAATCTGTCCCCAATCGCCACGAATGGCAGCACCGGGACCTATATAAACATTTTTGCCAATGATCACATTACCTGTAACTGCGGCTTGAGGATGCACAAAGGAACTCTCATGTACCACAGGCTGATATCCATTGAATTTATAAATCATGGCAATTATTTAAACGCGTTCTATAATCATAGCATATCCCTGGCCCACTCCAATGCACATGGTACAAAGGGCGTAACGACCTCCGTTTTTTTGAAGTTCTCTGGCTGCAGTCAGTACCAGTCTGGTCCCTGACATGCCCAGAGGATGACCAATGGCAATTGCCCCACCATTTGGATTTATACGTGCATCATCATCTTTCAAGCCCCACTCGCGGATACAGGCCAGACCTTGAGCTGCAAATGCTTCATTCAATTCAATTACGGATAAATCATTAAATGTTAATCCGGCTTTACGAAGTGCTTCATTTGCGGCAGGAACAGGACCAATTCCCATATATTTTGGCTCTACACCAGCTACAGCGGATGAGATTATTTTTGCAATTGGTTTCAGTTGATTTTCTGCTACTGCTTTGGCAGATGCTAAAAGGACTACTGCTGCACCATCGTTAATTCCCGATGCATTTCCGGCAGTGACCGTACCACCTTCCCGGAAGGCAGCTTTGAGGTTTGACAGTATTTCCAGGGTCGTTCCCGGTTTCAGGTATTCGTCTTTATCAACGATTATTGGATCACCTTTTTTCTGTGGTATAACAACCGGTGTGATCTCTTCAACAAAACGACCGGCGGTTTGTGCAGCTGCAGCTTTTTGTTGTGAACGAAGAGCGAAATTATCCTGATCAATTCTGTTGATATTATATTTTTCGGCAACATTTTCAGCTGTTTCACCCATGCTGTCGGTGCCATACATTTTTTTCATGGCAGGATTCACAAATCGCCAGCCTATGCTGGTATCAAAAACTTGCACATCTCTGGAAAAAGGAGTTGTAGCTTTAGCCATAACAAATGGAGCTCGTGTCATACTTTCAACCCCGCCAGCAAGGAAAAGATCGCCATCACCGGCTTTGATATTCCTGACAGCATTGGCTATTGCGGCCATACCTGAAGCACATAAAATATTAACAGTTTCAGCTGGAACAGAAAGTGGCAAACCACTCAGCAATCCTGCCATTCTGGCCACATTGCGGTTGTCTTCGCCAGCCTGATTTGCACACCCGAAAATTACTTCATTTATGTTCTTAGGATCAACCCCTGGATTCCGTTTCAGTAATGCTGCAATTACAGTGGCAGCAAGGTCATCGGCTCTGACCTGAGCAAGTTTACCTCCAAAACTGCCAACCGGAGTTCTGATTCCATCAACAATAAATGCGTTTTCCATGATCTGATATTAACGGCACGAAGGTAAGAATCATTCCTGGTCGGGGAACCAATTTTCACTTTTCCGAAACACAATACCTTTAAAAACTGCAATAAGTTTATCATCCTGATTGGTGACTGAAATATTATAGATACCGGTTCGATTCGTAATGTTTACTTCTGTAGCTGTGGCATAAAGCTGGTCGTGTTCCTTCACCGGAGCCAGAAATGAAATGTTTGCATCCAACACCAGACTTTTCTTATTTCTTGAATTGGCCGCGAAAGCTAAAGCACTGTCTGCCAATGCAAAAGCAATACCACCATGGGCTATACCAAAGCCATTCAACATGTCTTTTTTTATCCTCATTTTAAGTTTGCAAGTGCCTTCAGTGACATCCATAACTTCGATACCAAGCCATTGACTGAAGAAATCATTCTTCATCATTTCCTGGACAACAGATTTCGGAATTGTTAACTTTTTCAAAATATTTTTAGTTTTTTTTTGTTTTTGTAAAAATAAGTATAATTTTGTCGTCACATAATCATTGGCATACCCCCCCCTTTGCCATTCAGGAAATCACCAAACTAGCCGGTGAATCCTAAGTGTTTATGTAGGTTCAATACATTGTAATTATTTATTAATTCGTTGATCATCAAGCTATTAGCAGCTATATTATTATGCTGTTGTACTTATTTCGACGCCCTTATAAAACACACAACCTAAAAAACTAAGCTTATGGTACTGCAAGACGCGAAGAGCAAGCATGAACAGATTATGGAGATTACAAATCAGAATGTAATCACTTCCAAAGAGTTAGGTATCATTCACCTATCAGATGAAAATGAATTATTAGATGGTCGGCATATCAGGATCAGAGGAAAAGAAACGATCAATTTCGGTACATGTGGATACATGGGATTGGAAATGGATGATCGGTTGAAGGCAGGAGTTATCGATGCTGTTCAGAAGTACGGAACTGCATTTGCTTCTACCCGTGTTTATGTGAATGTGAAGCTTTACGCAGAAATGGAAGAGCTTTTGAGAAAAATGTTCAACAAGCCTGTGATGCTTTTAGCCAATGTAACCTTATCGCATGTTTCCAATATTCCAATTTTGGTTAACGACAGCGATGCTGTAATATTAGATACTCAGGTTCACGACAGTGTTCAAACAGCAGTACAATTATTGAAGGCACGAAATGTCAGAATAGAGGTTATCCGTCATAACAGAATGGATCATCTGGAAGAAAAAATCAATGAATTAAAAGGACAGTACAAGAAAATCTGGTACATGGCTGATGGAGTTTATTCCATGTTCGGCGATTGTGCTCCGATGACAGACATTTACTCACTACTTGATAAGTACGAGCAATTCAATCTGTATATTGATGATACACATGGTATGAGTTGGACAGGACCAAATGGAACCGGATATGTAATGAGTGCTGTTCCATATTTCCATGACAAGATGATTTTGGTTACATCTTTGAACAAGGCATTTGGTGCAGCAGGCGGAATAACTGTATTCCCTAACGAAAAAATACACGAATTTGCCAGAAACTGCAGCAAGCCATTTATTTTCTCAGGACCAATTCAACCTCCGATGCTGGGTGCATGTATTGCCTCTGCAAAAATTCACCTTTCACCTGAAATCACAACCATGCAAAAGCAGTTGAATGACAGAGTGAATTATGTAAATAGCCTATGTAAGGAATATGAATTGCCTTTAATGTGGGAAAACAATACACCTATATTCTTTATCGGCGTATCTAAACCTATGGTAGCATTCAGCATGGTTAAGCGATTGATGAACAGAGGATTCCTGTTTAATCTTTCTGTCTTCCCAAGTGTTGCTATTAATAATGCGGGACTCAGATTGCCGATCAGCAGAAATCATACTTTCGAAGATTTGAAAGGACTTATTTCAAACATAGCAGAAGAACTCCCTGATGCATTCAAGGAATCAAACATTACTGCGAAAGAAGTCTATCGCGCATTCAAAAAGCCTTACCCATATCAGAAAAAAACAGCCTGATATAAGATTTGAACTTCCATAAAAAAAACCGCCCTTATGGCGGTTTTTTTTATGGAAGTTCGGTCAAACTCCAGAAGCCATTTAGCACCGAGACGGCATCTACGTAGCTTTCCAGACTTAAAGGTTTAACAATATAACCGGCAACATTCTGACCGTATGCTTCAATGCGATCGCGATCATCATTAGATGTTGACATTACATACACCGAAATAGGTTTCAACTCTTCATCGGCACGTAATTCTTTTAAGAATTCGTGTCCGTTCATTTGAGGCATGTTTAAGTCAAGTAAAATGATACTTGGACGAGGTGTAATCTTTTCAAAACCATTGGTTCCCCGCAACATATCCAATGCCATAAGTCCATTCTTTGCCTGATACAATTTGTAATTCAAATCGGTCTTTTTCAGGGCCCTTTGCATGACCATGGCGTCCACTTCGTCATCCTCAACATGGAGGATATTTACCGTCTTCGTTGACATAATTTCGCTTCAGTATTTGTGTGTGTGTGTTTTAATAAATTAAAGATAGCAAAAATCCTTTTATCGTTTAAACTTATACGCATCCATTTTAAAAAGTTTTAAACCACTAATTGTTTATTGTACAGGGAAAACCCTTGGTTAATAACATTTTGATGTAACCCAACCATATACCTGACGTTAAATGCCTTATGTTTGGGAAGCTTATAAGAAAAATCAGAAAAGTTCTTTCCTGGGGTATTTATAAAAGTATTCCGGAAGACGATCTACTTGAAAGACAACGATATAAGTTGTTTTTTACATTTTCAATCACCTGTTTTTTGCTTTGTTTTGCGGAGTCGTTTCATGCGATGTCGTTTGACACCGGCAACAACATATTAGGTGCTGGTTTACAGACATTTGCAGCCATATTTTTAGTTAATTACATCTGGTTGCAGCGCCACAAACAACTTCGGATTGCGTACATGGTTTGCTTGGCAACTGCATTTGCATGTGTACACTTGTTCAACTACTATTATGGTGGAATCAGAAATGCAGGGAACTTTTACTACCTGTTCATGATTATTGCCACTGTTATATTATTAGGCAACAAACAAGGTTGGATCATGTTGGGCCTATCGGTCATCAATATGGTTTACTTCTATTTTATTAGTGACAATCCGGAAATGGTAAGTAATGTATTAGCTGCAAACCCTTCCGACTTAAATCAGGATTTCCTTTTCTCGACAGTGATGGCTGTGATTGCAATTGCAGCATTGAGCAACAGTTTGGGAAGCTCAAAGAATATTGTCATCGAAAAAATAAGAGAATCGCAGGAAATTCTGGCTATTAAAAATAAGGAATTGCAAAAGCTATCATTAGTTGCAAGCAAAACCGATTCGGCAGTTATTATAACGAACAGGAATTTTGAAATAAACTGGGTTAATGATGCATTCCAAAAATTGAGTGGATACGAGCTTTCAGATATAGCCGGTAAATCATCACAAGACTTATTGCATGGAACAGCTACTGACTTTGCAACAATTCAATTTATGCACCAGCGTTTGAATGCAAAGGAAACCTTTGTTGGAGAATTGGAGCAATATCATAAAAACGGATCCACTTTCTGGAGCCAGGTTTCAATAACTCCAATTGTAGACCCTGCTGGTGAAATTGTAGAATTTATTACCCTTCAGGATGACATCACCGAAAGGAAAATTGCAGAAAATAAAATCAGAGATTACCTGAAAGATCTTGAAAAAACAAACAAAGAACTGGATGAATTTGCATATGTGGTTTCACATGATCTGAAGGCTCCTTTGCATGCAATTTCAAATCTTACCGGATGGATTGAAGAGGACATGAAAGGTAAGTTCTCGGATGAAACCAGCTCCAACTTTAATATAATTAAAAGTCGTGTTGCAAGAATGGAAGATCTGATTAACGGACTGTTGGAATTTGCAAGGGCCAATCATAAAAAAGGCGAAAAAGCGATAGTTGATTTAAATGAATTTATAAATGAAGTCATTGAATTTTGTGCGGTACCTCCGAATTGCTCCATAGCAATTCATGGTAAACTTCCTGTGCTGTTCGGTGACAAAATAAAATTCCAGCAAATATTTGCCAATCTTATTGGCAATGCCATTAAATATAACGACAAACCGGAAATCAATATACAGATCTCAGCTGAAGAAAAAGAACACGACTGGTTAATCGTTGTGAAAGATAATGGCCCGGGTATTGATTCTCGTTTTTACGAGAAAATATTTGTGATCTTCCAGACATTAAACCCACGTGACACAGTTGAAAGTACCGGTGTTGGCTTGGCTATTGTTAAGAAAATAATTGAAGAAGAAGGTGGAGAAATTTGGGTTGAATCAGAATTAAAGAAAGGTTCTGAATTTAAATTCACCTGGCCAAAAGAACCAAAACCTGAAGCTTATCAATTTAACGGTGCAATGACTTACTACCAATAAAATTATGTTCAAGCAACTTTTAAAACAAATTACAAAAGGAGGAATATATCAGGCAATACCAACTGATAATATTCTGGACCGGCAGCGTTACACCCTTTTCAGCGTGTTTACCTTTCTGGGAGCACTTTTATTGCTGGCATTTACAATTGAAGAATACTCAATAAGTTCACTGGATGAGGCACAAACTATATTATTTCTTGCGATTGCTTCTACACTGATCATCAATTACGTGGGTTTACAATTCCATCGTATCCCTGCAGTTGCCTATAGCATCAGTATCATTGCCGGTTTGGCATTGATTCATTGTGCAACCTACTACTCAGGTGGGGTAAAAAACCCCGATTTTTTCTACATGGGATCAATTATCTTGTATTCATATATAGTACTTGAAAATAAAGGTGGCAGGGTTACTCTATGGCTTTCGGTTGCAAACATCATTTACTTTTATGCTTTAACAGACTTTACAGAGCCGGGAATTTACATTTCCCAACAACTGAATGACAGGGCAATTGATGGCAAACATTTGTACACAGCCATAACAAGTATGTTCCTGATGACCTCTTTGAGCACCTATCTTGCTTACTCAAAGAATGCAGTTATCAGAAGAATTGAAGATTCAAAAGCAGTTCTGGAAAAGAAAAATGAAGAACTACAGGAATTATCGTTGGTAGCTAGTGAAACCGTTAATTCCGTAATTATTACCGATAAGTTTGGAAAAGTAGAATGGGTGAATGATGGTTTCACCAGATTGACAGGCTATTCTTCTGAAGAAATTACAGGACAACCGAATTGCGATATGCTTTTTGGAAATAAAAGTGACAAACTCATTAGACAACAGTTAGCTGATTTAAACTTTGAAGGAAACAATTTTAATGCTGAGATCATAAAGTATCGCAAAAACGGCGAAATGATATGGGTTCAGGAAAATGTTACCAGAATTATTGATGAAACCGATCAGCTCACCAAATATATCTTCATTGAAAGCGATATCTCCGAGAGAAAGAAATCGGAGGAAAAGATGGCTGAATATCTGAAGAATCTTGAAAAAACAAATAAAGAACTTGATAAGTTCGCTTATGTAGTTTCTCACGATCTGAAAGCACCACTGAGAGCTATTGGAAATTTAACAGGATGGATCGAAGAAGATGCAGGACATTTACTTCCGGGTGAAGTCAGGAAAAATTTCAATTTGATAAAAGAACGAGTTGGCAGAATGGAGAATCTGATCAATGGTATTCTTGACTACTCCAAAGCTGCAAAAAGAAACGATCAGTTTGAATTGTTTGACACCGGGACAATAGTTAAAGAAGCCGTAGAATTTCTAGGCCATAAGTCTGAAGTTAATTTCCAGGTACAGGATAAACTCCCTATGGTTTTGGCTGATAAGGTTAAAGTCCAACAGGTTTTTATGAACCTTATCGGGAATGCAATTAAATTCAATACCAAAGCCGACAAGCAGGTCAAAATTTCATTTACGGAAACCGGTCCATTTTATCAGTTCAGCATCAAAGATAACGGACCAGGAATTGACCCGCGTTTCCATGATAAGATTTTTGTGATATTCCAAACTATCAACACCCGTGATGAATTTGAAAGTACAGGTGTTGGACTGGCAATTGTCAAAAAAATTATTGAGGAACAAGGTGGGCGCATCTGGGTAGAATCACATGCGGGAAATGGAGCAACATTTCATTTTACCTGGCCGAAATACCATGAAAATGCACAAATAAAAAGTGAACAATACGCTAAAGCAATATAACAATTGAGGTATGAGAAACGAAAAGAAAATAGCTGTAATAATGGAGCAGGTTAAAGAACTAACTGCGCATATGCCACCTGCAGAAAAAGAATCCTTCCGTGACGAATTGCTGGCCTGGTTGCTGTTTGGCGAAAACGGAACTGCAAAAGAAATTCAAACCAATGCTCCTTCCGGAATGCGTGGCCTGACAGAAAAAGAGAAAGAAATGATCAAGCAGCTTGCAGAAAGAACTGAAGCTCTTTACAAAATGAGCCGCAGAATTGAAGACAGCGACTGTGATTAATCGTTGAAGAACTCAGATTTTTCAGAAGCCATTTTTTTCAATAGCAAGGAAGGTCTATAACGGTCTTCCTGATAGTCGGCTTGCAATGAATTTAAAGCTGCGAGTACCTTTTCAACTCCCATTTCATCAGCCCATCTTAACAATCCTTTAGGATAATTCACACCTTTCATCATAGATGTTTCTATGTCTGATGCTGTTGCTATATTCAGGTAAAGTGCATCGGCTGCTTCATTAATAAGCATTACCAATATTCGTGTAAAAATAGCTTTTCCTAAATACTCATTTGTCACAGGCTCTGGAACTGAACTATCAGGTCCATAATTATAATAGCCTCTCCCCGATTTCCTACCAAACAAACCCGCCTCAAAAAGTCTTTTTTGTGTTAACGAGGGTTTGTATCGTGGATCATAAAAAAATTGTTCCCAAACGGTTTCTGTAACTTTATAATTGATATCGTTTCCAATAAAGTCCATGAGTTCAAAAGGACCCATTTTAAATCCTCCAAACTCTTTCATTGCCCAATCAATTGTGGCGAAGTCTGCAATACCCTCTTCATAAATCCGGATGGCTTCCCCATAGAATGGTCGGGCAATACGATTTACAATAAATCCAGGAGTATCTTTTGCAAGCACAGTAATTTTACCCCACGAGTCAATTATGGCCCTGGCTTGACTCACATTACTTTCATCAGTGGTGAAAGCAGGAATAATTTCAACAAGTGGCATCAGATTGGCAGGATTAAAAAAGTGAATCCCTAAAACCCGTCCACGATTCTGACAGGCCGAAGCTACCGACACCACCGATAAGGAAGATGTATTAGTTGCAAGTATGCAGGATGGCCCAACGACTGCTTCAATACTTTTAAAAAGACTTTTCTTAATTTCAATATTTTCAACGATTGCTTCAATAATCAAACTGCAGGGAGAAAATTCTGCTACAGAATTGATTGTTTTAATTCTTGAGAGAATTAGTTGTCCAGCGTCTTCGTTAAGCTTGCCCTTAGCTACAGATTTTGCAATAATATCGCTTATAGAAGAAATTGCTTTTTCAAGAGCCTGAGGGTTCGCATCAAAAATCAACACCGGATGGCCTGCAGTAGCTGCAACAAGCGCAATACCGCTACCCATAGCACCGGAACCGGCAACCCCTATCGTTTGTTTAGTACTCATATTTTACTCTCCTTTAAACAAAGGAGTACGTTTTTCTAAAAATGCATTTACTCCTTCTTTGTAATCATAAGTTGCAGCTGATTTGGTTTGCAAATCTTCTTCCACATCCAGCTGATCATCGAGATTATTGAACATCGACAAATTGAGCGCCCTTTTTGTATAACCCAAACCACGAGTTGGCATCTTAGCCAATTGACGAGCAATTTTAAGAGATTCATCCTGCAGTTGATCATCGGCGCAAACCCGATATATCATACCCATTGCTAAGGCGTCCTGAGCTTTAACTTTATCACCTAACATCATCAATGCAGTTGCCCTTTGCAAACCTATTAAGCGGGGCAGAAAAAAAGTTCCGCCGCTGTCTGGTATCAATCCGATTTTACTGAAAGCCTGTATGAAAGAGGCCGATTCAGCTGCAAAAACAATATCACATGAAATTGCAATGTTGGCTCCGGCTCCGGCGGCAACTCCGTTAACAGCACATATAACCGGCTTTTCAATACCACGAATGCGCGCTATAATCGGATTATAATGATCTTTAACGATATCCTGTAAACTTGGTCCGTCAGTAGCAATTGCTTCCGCCAAATCCTGGCCGGCACAAAAAGCTCTTCCCATTCCGGTGATGTGCACAGCTCTGATCTGTGGATCCTTATCGCATTGATCCAAAACCTTTTGAAATGCTAATGCCATTTCTTTGTTGAAGCTATTCAATACATCAGGTCGGTTAAATCTGATTTGAGCTACGTTTTCTGTAATTTCGAATTGTATAGTCATATATCTTTTTAATTGCGGCTAAAATTAAAACAAAAGTTGCAATTCCAACCTGTATTTATCGAATCAATTAATTAACAAAAAGCTAAGATAATTACCAAAAAAGCGATCCAATCAATGGCATTTAAACTCTTCAAAAGGTTGGCGGCAATGATCGCAATAGTGAAGTGCTTTGCAGGCAGTCGAACCAAAAGCGCTGGTTAACCGAGTGTTTACAGAACCGCAAAACGGACATGCGACCGCTTTATTTTTCCCCGTGAGAATGGCCTTTAAGTGTTCTTCCGTAGATTGTGATGGAGGAGCTATACCGTATTTCCTCAATTTTTCTCTGCCAAGCTCAGAAATCCAGTCGGTGGTCCATGCCGGTGACATGACCATTCTAACTTTGTAATTTTGGATTCCATTCTCGACTAATACTTCTGAAATATTTTCTTCAATGGCTTTCATAGCAGGACATCCTGTGAAAGTTGGGGTAATTTGTATTTCATATACTCCATCCACAAATTCTACATTCCTTAAAATGCCTAAATCGGCAATAGTAAGTACAGGTACTTCAGGATCCTGAACCTGAGTCAGGAGGTTGCGAATGTGAGAAATATCAGAGGTGTCAGTCATGGGAAGGACTGATTTTACAACCATTCAGCATCTGGGTATGCTCGAGGCAGAAATTGCATTTCAGCCAGAATATAACCCAAATATTCGGTATGATTTCCTTTTCTGCTACCGGTACGCATTGCACTGTTTACCTGTGGTATCTGCAGTCCAGCTTTTACCATAGTCAGCTGCACCGTTTCATTCCAGAGAGGGCGAATCGCATTCAAGTCGGGTACAATATTCTGACTCATCAACAGTACATCAACTTCGTCACCATTGAAAAAGTCATCAACATAAATCCATAAATCATTAATTGATTGCTGAACTCTTTCGTGACTTTCTGTTGTACCATCGCCTAAACGAATGAGCCAGTCACTACTGTGTCGAACATGGTAGGCAACTTCTTTTACAGATTTAGCAGCAATGGCAGCCAGTTCTGCATCAGCACTTTTAGACAAAGCACTATACAAATGGAAATTATAGACACTGATTAAAAACTGTCTGACCATAGTATTTCCAAAATCACCATTTGGTTGTTCTGCCATCAGCAAATTGCGGAATTGTCTGGCATCTCTATGATAGGCCAATGCATCTTCGCTTCTTCCTTTGCCTTCAATTTTTCCGGCATAATCGAGTAGTAATCTGGCCTGACCGATATGATCGAGTGAAATATTTGTCAATGCAATATCCTCTTCCAGAATTGGAGCATGTCCGCACCATTCAGCGAGTCGATGTCCAAGAATCAGGGAAGTATCGCCCAATCGGAGCAAATATTCAAAGAGGGCACTATTTTTTTCAGTTGTTGTATTCATGGCAATAAGAAGATCAGGATGTCCATTTCACTCCATCAGGAGTTTTATAAAAATTGGGGTGTCTGTATAATTTGTCGTTTGCCGGATCAAAAAAAGAACCGACATCTTCCGGGGTCGACGATACCATACATTCGGATGGAACCACCCAGATACTTACTGCTTCATTTCTTCTGCTGTACACATCACGTGCGTTCAGCAATGCCATTTCTGCATCCGGAGCACGGAGGCTTCCGGCATGTTCATGGGGCAACCCTGATTTTTTCTGTGTAAAAACTTCCCACAATTTCCATTGATTGGTGGGGATATTTGATTCTGACATAATAATAAATTTAACGGTGCAAGGTGTTTAATGATTCCTGGTAAAAAAATGACTGATATCAGTTCATATGCTTTTTTGCATAAGCTTCTGCAGCATCTCTGACCCATTTGCCATCTGTATCTGCTTTCACTCTGGCTCGTAAACGTTCGCGGTTACATGGACCATTTCCACTAACTACATTCTTAAATTCCTGCCAGTCAATTTCACCATGTTCATAATGGCGTGTAGTTTCGTTAAACTTCATTTTCGGATCAGGAATTTTCAAACCGATTGCCTCCGCCTGAGGAACTGTTCTATCAATGAACCTTTGTCTTAAATCGTCATTCGAATGCAACTTTACTTTCCAGCGCATCAGTTCAGCACTATTGGGAGAATCAGTATCTGAAGGACCAAACATCATCAATGCGGGCCACCAGAAACGGTTCATGGCATCCTGAGCCATTTCCTGCTGTTCTTTGGTACCACGCATCATATAAGCTAGCATTTGATAACCTTGTTTATGATGGAAATTTTCTTCTTTGCAAATACGGATCATGGCTCGTGAATACGGACCATAAGAGCACTTTGCCAATGCAGTTTGATTTACAATTGCGGCCCCATCAACCAGCCAGCCAATTGCTCCAATATCTGCCCAGTTTAAAGTTGGATAATTAAAAATAGACGAATATTTTGCTTTGCCGGTATGAAGCTGATCAATCATTTCACCTCTGTCGATTCCTAGAGTTTCTGCCGCGCTGTAAATATAAAGTCCGTGACCACCTTCATCCTGAACTTTGGCAAGTAAGATGGCTTTTCTGGCAAGCGAGGGTGCTCTGGTTATCCAATTTCCTTCGGGAAGCATTCCAACAACCTCTGAATGAGCATGTTGCGACATCATCCGAATTAATTGTTTCCGATATCTTTCGGGCATCCAATCTTTAGGTTCGATAACTTCTCCCCTGTCAATTTTGGCTTGAAATTCTAATTCTCTTTCTGTGTCTGTAGCTATCATAATTTCACAATTAATGTCACAAAATTACCACTTTAAAACGACGATATAATGATTTTTGTCAACTTTAACAGGTCTCAAATTCTGAGTACGAAACAGATTATTATAGACCGTATTTCCTCACAAATACTTATAAACAATTGTACTCTATTGACAATAAGTCATTTAGATGATTCAGATTCACTTATTGAATGGATATCTCAACATTGCGATCTGTAAATATTAAATAATAGAATTTTTTCTATCTTTGCAAGCCTTTTGGCGTGGGGTTTCAAACAACCTAACTACTGCAATATCAACCTAGTAAGCATTAATAAAGGAATTCATGAATAATCCATTTGCACATAAACAAACTACTCCAAAGATAGTTTTGTTGTTATTTATGCTATTTATGATGAGTTCCTGTTTAAACAGGAAAGCAGTTGATTATTTTCAAAAAGATCCGGATGCCCGGCCATCAGCAGATGCCATTGAGTTGCCACCCACTTTCGAGCCTAAAATTGAGCACAACGACATTTTAGGGATTCACATTGCAAGCATTAATCCAGAGGCTGCCAGTTTTTTCAATCCTTCACAAAAAGCCGATGGAACATCAAGTACAGACATGACTAACTATTTAGTTGATGCAAATGGCGAAATCGAAATGCCTTTATTAGGAAAAGTAAAAGTTTCCGGACTATCAACCCGGGAAATACGAGAGTTATTGAGACAAAAGCTTGAAAAATTTCTTCAAAGTCCCACAGTAAGAGTTTACCTTGAATCTTATAAAGTAACTATTCTTGGTGAAGTGAAAGTGCCGGGAGTTTATAGTGTGAGAAATGAAAAACTGAGTTTAACCGATGCTATAGGATTAGCCGGAGATCTGACCATTTACGGCGACCGTAAAAGTGTTATGGTTATCCGCGATCAGAATGGCAAGAAAACATTCAATCAGCTAGATTTAACCACACGTGATCTTTTCAAATCAGAATTTTATTACATGAGACCCGGTGATGTAATCTATGTTGCAGCCGGTAAAGGTAGAATTGCTTCTGCCGATGCCTTTTACAGGATTGCACCAATTGTAATTAGTGGTTTGACACTTATTACCCTGCTTGTTGTCCGATTTACTAACGAATGATCCATCCTGAAATGAACGAGAACAAAAAAGAAACAAAATTACAGGACGAGAAAAAGTTTAATTTTAAATATTTCTTAATCAAAAATGTAATCAGATACTGGTACTTATACCTAATCAGTCTGATATTTACTTTTTCAGGTGCCTATTTATACAACTGGTACACCACTCCATTATACAACGCATCCTGTACACTTCTCATAAAAGACGATAAACGAAATCAGGCTGCATCGGATTTATTGACTCAACTAAACAACTTTGATAATCAAGGTGGAATTGACAACGATGTTGAACTGATCCAATCAAGAGCAATTATCAGCAAAACGCTGAGACGCCTTGATTTCGATATTACATACATGCTCAGAGGAAGTGTCAAAAGGTCTGAGCTTTACCTGCAATCACCAATTAAAATTGAATACGATTCATTATCATTCAGAATTTTTGAAAAACCAATTAATATCAACGTAATTGATGACAAGAATTTTGAAATTACCTATTCTTTAAAAAATGATGATGGTGTATATAGTGAAAAACACAAGTTTGATGATCTAATCACCAATAAAATTGGTAAATTCAAAATTGTAAAAACAGATAAGTTCAGGGATGCTGATTTCAGAAAAGCAGAATTTGAAAAGCGTCGTTTCGTTGCAACGATTCATAACTTCGACAACCTCGTAGACAAATATACCAATGCCTTATCGATTCGTTTTGTAAGTAAAAAATCGACCGTACTACAACTTTCTCTTAAAGATCCTGTACCACAAAAGGCTGGCGATTTTCTGAATACACTTTTGGAAGTTTTTATCCAAAGCGGTATCGATCAGAAAAATGAAAATGCTACTTCCTCTTTGAAGTTTATTGATGAACAACTGGATAAGATTACCGAAGATCTGAAATCATCTGAAGAAGATCTGGAAATGTTCAAAACAGAAAAAGGAATTACCGATATAGGAACTGAAGCACAGGCATTTCTTGGAAGTGTAAAAGTATATGATGAAAGGATTTCTGAAATTGATATACAGCTATCATTTTTGAAATATCTGGAAGAGTACATTATAAAAGATAAAGATTTAGACAAAATCTCACCTTCTTCACTTGGTATTGCAGATCCATTGCTTACAAAACTTATTACCCAATTAAGCGATTTGCAGATACAGCGGAAAGGGCAATTAAATTCTACGCAACCGGATAATCCTATTATTGTTTCCCTGAATATTCAAATTCAGAACACGAAAGAAGATTTGCTTGAAAACGTCAGATCCATCAAAAACGGATTGAATGCTTCTAAAGAACAGGCCGAACTTCAACTGGCAAGAATTCAGGGAAAAATCAAAACTGTTCCAAAAACTCAACGTGCATTGGTAGGCATGGAACGTCAGGCAACAATCAGGGAAGGGCTTTATAACTATCTGTTACAGAAAAAAGCAGAAACAGCAATCCTTCTGGCCTCTACCAATTCTGACAATAGAATTGTAGACAAAGCAAGAGCATCTTATAAGCCTGTAAAGCCTGTTCCCAATCAGACCTACACTTTTGCTATTTTACTTGGATTTCTTTTGCCCGCTGCATTTGTCTACATTAAAGAAATACTGAACGATAAAATTAAAGATGCCGGTGATCTCGAAACTATCACAAATATTCCTGTTTTAGGAATGGTTGGATACAACGATGAACACGACAATCTGATCGTTGCACATCGTCCGGAATCATTAATTGCTGAATCTTTCCGTTCCATCAGAACAAACCTTCAATATTTTGCTGCCAATAACAAATGCAGGAAAATTCTGGTTACCTCTTCTATTTCATCAGAAGGTAAAAGTTTCTGCGCAGCAAATCTTTCGGCCATTTATGCTATCTCAGGCAAAAAAGTTGTTCTGGTTGGAGGTGACCTCAGAAAGCCTAAGAAAAATGAAGAATTCAAACTTCCAAGCGATATTGGAATTTCGAATTTTCTGATCGGTGTCTCATCGATGGAAGAAATTATTCAACCATCGGTTTCTTTACCAAACCTGGATATTATTTTATCAGGCCCTAAACCTCCAAATCCATCTGAGCTCATCCTAAGTTCAAAAATGGATGATTTCTTCCATTATCTCGAGACAAATTATGATGTCATTATAATTGACTCCCCTCCTATTGGAGTTGTAACAGATGGAATGTTGCTGAGTAAATATGTGGATTCTACCATCTATGTTATCAGACAAAATGTTACACGGAAGCAACACATTGAATTCATTAATACTCTTTATAACGAGAATAAACTTCCAAATCTGAGTGTTATTTTCAATGCGGTTAAAACCAATGCACTGACCTATGGCTATGGATATGGTTATGGTTATGGTTACGGATATGGCTACGGGTATTATGAGGAGGACAACAAAAAATCTCGTCGTAAAAAAAGAAGCAAAAAAAGTTCATGATTTCTGAAAAGGCGTTATGATACTTTGGGGACATGAAAAAATTTATCAGTAAAAGACTCGACACCCAAAGCAAAACACTATTTAAGAATAGTTCATGGGTCTTTTTTGCAAATATTTTTGGAGTTATCCTTACCTTTCTACGTGCCATTGTTATAGCACGGGGACTTGGTGCCGAACTTTTTGGTATTTATACAGTAATAGTTGCATTCATTACTACCGTGATGGAGGTATTGAATCTGAATCTCGCAACTGCGATTATCAGGTTTGGTGCTAAATTTAAAGCAGAAAACAGACCGGATAAATTAGTTGCTCTGATCAAGATCAGTGTTCTGGCAACTCTTGGAATTGCTGTTGCTTCAGTAACAGTTATCAGTATTCTAACATTCACTACCTACGACACTTTCATAAAGGCTCCTGGTCTTTCGTGGTTCTCTATTACTTATACTTTTGCGGCCAGTGCCTTATTATTTAATCAAATAAGCAGAGGTGTCCTTAGACTATATTTCAAGTTTAAAGTAAATTCTGTCATCCAGATGATAATGGATGTAATTGAATTATCGCTTATAACCAGTGCTTTATTTATATGGCCAAAAGAGCTTCACTATTTTCTAATTGCCATTTTGTTTTCCAGATTTATTAACGGTGCAATTCCGGCTATTGCTGCGTTCAGGGAACTTTTGCCTGAATTACGTGAACATACCAAAGCAAAAATTTCAATTATATCTGCTCAATTCAAAGAAATCAGAGTTTTTGTAATTACTAATTCCTTTTCCAGAACAATTCAGTCATTAATCAATAATGGAGATGTACTCTTAATTGGGATATTGGCTTCAAGTCCAACACAGGCGGCATATTATGCTGTCGGTAAAAAATTGGCATTTTCTATTCTAACCCTCACTGACCCATTATCAAACTCCATTTTTCCACAACTTTGTAAGCTCCATGCTGAAAAGCAATTTAAGTCCATCAGGATGATGCTTTTAAAATTAACCGCCATGGCCGCAATTCCTGCAACCATTTTCATGCTTGTTGCCATATTTTTCAACCAATGGATAATAAAAACAGCATTTGGAGAAGAGTATCTGGAAGCAGGTACCACCTTCTATTTACTGACCGGAGCTTCCTTAATTTATGCAATGTTTTTCTGGATTCAGCCCTTATTACAGGCTATTGATCTGGTATATTTGAGACTAAAAGTATCTATAATAGGCTTTATAACAGGCCTGACTACAGCCTATTTTCTGATTCCAAAATATGGATCAGATGGTATGGCATTCACAATGATATTGATGAATGTTATTATGCCCGGATTTTTCATATACTATGCACTGAAAAAGCTCGATTCTGATGAGCATAAAATGGGAACAGCTAACATTCCTGACACAGAAAATAGCTTAAATCATTAGGAAATAATTTAATATCTTGCTATAATTGCAGTTATCAGCATATATGATATTTTCAATTTAACCAATACTTGTAACCCGGAAACAAACAGGCAATCTCCTTAGCTGCTTTCAGGTAATCATAAAACACACATAAATGAGAAAAAAAATAATTCCTTTATTACGTGATCCTAACAACCGCACAGTTAAGTTCAAGGTATTTGGCATTAGTGTTTCGCGAAACAACCAGATCATTACAAATCTGATTGATTCTGAAATTCATAATGAAGATGACATTCTGGAAGGTGTGTTAATTGCTGAAGAAGGGAGAACAGCTTATCCAATTAGTGGGGCCGTTGCCATACTCCTAAATGATTTGGATGTTGACACGAATCATCATTGCAGTCTCCTCGAATCAATGCTCCCGGCACTTCCCTCTCCATACAAAGAAATTACTGCAGAAACACTCACACGATTGCAAAAAACAGCAGATACTTTTGATGGAAAATGGAACAGAGAGGAAATGAAATATTACGATAAAGAAGTAAGTTCCGATGATCAGCGAAACAAAATGTTGCAGGAAATTAAAAACAAACCTATTTGGAGAATATTTCTGCCCAGAAAAAAATACATCATTGACCTGATTTCAAATCATATTAAAAATAAATTTATGCTGGAAATTGGTTCAGGTAACTCCAGAACCATATCCTACAATTTTGATCCGGGAAAAAATAGCTACAACTACATTGGAACCGATATTTCATTCAAAAGATTGCTGGTAGCGAAACAAGCAATTCCCACAGGTGATTTTATCCAAACAAGTGCTTTAAACCTTCCATTCAAACCGGAATCATTTGAAGCTATAATCAGTTTTGGAATGCTTCATCATCTTCCAAGACCGTCTGATGCTGTTAAAGAATGTCATAACCTGATTATTCCCGGAGGATACTTTGCATTTCACGAACCTATAAACCGACCAACTCTTAATGTTCCCGGGATGGAAAGTCTGAAAAAAGCCATGACAACCTACGAACATAGTGAACATGATGGCAAAATAGATCTGGCTGAAATTACAAAATTAATGGCTGAAATAAACTTTCATCCTGTTTCAGTAAAGTACCAGATTTCAGCATTAAGAACAATGATTGAAACCCTGATCAAGAATATTTCAAGGAAAATCATGCTGCAAAAATTTGTAATCAACATGCTTTCCGCAACCGACGAAATAGTTCTTTCAACATTGGGTAAAATGTCAGCCAAGTATGGTCCCAGCGCAGTTTTAGCTGTATTTAAGAAGAAATAATCTATTACAGAAATGGAAATGCACGCTTTCAGAACAATGCTTGTTCGCTATCTGACAGATGGTTGCATTTCATCCGGCGACAAACTACTTTCTTACGCAAATAACCAAATACCTTTTTACAAAAATGCAGGTGCAATAATTACTGCATTTAATTCATTAAACAAACCTCTATATTCTCAGTCAGAGAGTTTTCATATAGATCCATTAATCTCACACAATTCTGAGGTCAAACGAATTACTGAGTATGTTCAATCGGAATTACATGATAATTTAGTTGCAGCATTGATTCATGGAAGCATAGGCACAAATGAAGAAATAGAATATAGCGACTTCGATGGATTGCTGATTTTAAAAAATGATACTTTTAAGGATAAAAACAAACTGATACAAACTGCAATCAAAATAAGCAGATCCTTTTCACTGATGTTTGCCTATGATAATCTTCAGCATCACAGTTGGTTTATAATTTTGGAACATGAATTAACAGAATTTCCCGATTACTATTTTCCAAGAGAACTATTAAAACATTCTAAATCTCTTTATGGAAATTTAAACCTTGAGATCAACGCAAGTCACTACAACTTCAAATCTTCACGATCTCTTGAAAACCTGGTAAATTCCATTGTTAAGAAAACATCAACAGGTCGAATTCCTGCGAATAATTATGAAGTCAAAAATTTACTAAGTGAATTCATGTTACTCCCTACACTGTTTATCCAAAAAATTACGGGTGAAGGAATTTTCAAAAAATTTAGCTTTGAAAAGGCAGCATCTCATTTTAGTGATGAAGAATGGCTTCCTATGAGAACTGTCTCTCAATTAAGATTAAATTGGACCCGACCAACAAACAACTTACCATTTAGTCCTCCGGTCATTGTTACTTCACAATTGAAAAGTAAACTAATAAAATCATCCGGTTCACTATCCGGTGATACTTTACAGGCCTTCCAAAAAGGTTTGCTTCAGCAAATGAATCTACTGGCTCAAACTATGCTAAAGAAATCAAATGAGTTATAATTTATCAGACATACCTAAACCTGTTGACCGTTCAGAATACGAAAGCTGCTTGAATCGCATGACCGAAAAGCTGCTTCGTATTTCGGGAGTGAAGTCAATTTTTCAGGTAGGTGGTATAAACACACCCGGGATCTCCGATATTGATTATTACATTGTTTTTAAAGATGGCTTCATTTGTAATGAAAACCCGGTTGCAGACATCTCTTCAAGTGACCGTTACCTTTTTTGCCACAATCTCTTTGGTACATCGGAATCGTTGGCTTTAAAAATGGAGAAATTTACTTTTTTTGGAAATTTCAAACTACAGGGAGGAGAATCGGTAAACCTTACCAGTTATACACTTTCAGAATCGGACAGAACTCATCTGGAACACCAGATTGCTCTTGAATACCTGGTCAAAGCATGGATCAGCATTCATCTCAATATTACACAAAAAAATATTAAAGTAAGAGGGATTCTACTTCATGCTAAAGCATTGCAAACAGATTTGAGATTTCTCAACTTGGTAAATGAACCTCTAAACATTACCTTGCAAGAGCTCATGAAAGTCAGAGATAACTTTTTCAACAGCCCGTTCCAAAAGCAAAAACTTATAGAACTTACTTTACTGTATTATAAGCAACTTGAAAATACGATAAATAAGGCCATTGATGAAAATGGATTTTATATGGATAACAAGGTCCACAAGATTGCAAAGAGTATAACTGTTCAGTCGGGGGATAAAATGTCTATCAACTCCAATGGCATATCAATTCCCCCATTACTTTCAAACAAATTTTCAGTCTTAAGAAAAATAAATAACAGATTGAATAATTATCAAGTAACAATAAAAAAATCTGCTGTCAGAACTGAAGCCAATTCAATACTTCAAAACCGTCATCAAATCTTCGGAGAAGCTCTAAAATACAATAAACAACATCTGCCATCATTCATATGCGGTGGATTCCCATTAAATATATTTTCCTAACTGAATCAATTTGAAAAACAACAAACTTGTTGTCGTCCATTATATTTGGTCCGCTAACTTCGGAGGGATCGAAAAACTGGTAATGGATTTATCGCTGGCCCAGCGATCGAATGTCCGTTTAGAGACACAAATACTAATTGGATGCCGTAAAGGTAATTTCATTGATAAACTCAATGAAACCGGATTAACCCACACTTTCGTTGGAATGAAAAACGGAAATGACGTCCGACCATCTATATTAAAATTGCTTCGCAACAAGTTCATCGAAGCCGATATCATCCACATACATACCTTCAATCCCATAGTTTACCTCATGGCTGGATTGTCAGGCAAAAAGATAATCTATACGGTTCATGGAAATTTTTTCTTTGGAAGAAAAAAAAGAATTACAGACAGTATAAATCAATTTCTGAGCAAACTTATTTTGCCTGCATTCACTTCATACATCACTTACAATTCCAGGTTTTCAAAACAATTATCCGACCGTCTCTTTAATACTGGCAAAATCAAGGGCGTTATTATTCCTAACGGTATATTTCTCGAGAATTCTTCAAACACGGAAATGATTCCCGACAAAAATCACCGGGACTTTATTGCAGATAAATTTGTGGTTGGAACATCATCACGTTTTGTAGGAGTAAAACGAATAGACAGACTGATTCAAGGATTTGCCTTATTTGCCAAAGATAAAAACGATGTTGTATTAATGCTTGTTGGAGATGGAATTCTGAAAAATCAGATCGAAATGTGGGTTAAGGATCAAGATATTCAGTCAAAAACCTTGCTGACAGGATTTCAATCGGCTGTGAGATCGTACCAAAATTCAATGGATGTGTGTGTGTTTTCTTCACAAAATGAGGCTTTTGGATTAGTAGCCGTTGAAACACTTGGACTTGGAAAGCCTACCATCGTATTTAAGGATGCCGGGGGCATGCTTGAAATAGTTGAAAATGAGTTCAATGAAGACATTGTTGAGGATGAACAACAACTCTGTAGCAGATTGAATTACTACTACAAAAACCGCAATTCTAAGGATAAAGAATTGATAACCAGAAGAATGAACCTGGCAGCGGATTATACCATCCAAAAAATGGAAGAAAGAATTTTTCAGGTTTATACCGATGCAATTTCAAAACCGGCTGAAAAATAGCTGTTTAAATTCCCAACACCATCAAATTCAGGTTGAGTTGGCTTTTACCTGTATCCTATTCAGTACCGAATAAAATATTAACTTTGCCCTTGTTATGTTAATGACTTTCAGTGACTGGCGGGCATGGGTCAGGGATCTACCAATTTCTATCAGATGGTTTGTGTTCTTAGTATTACTAAGGCCAATCATTGATAATTTTTACTACCTGAAAGAATTCTCTCCTTTTCTCTCACCGAATTACATCGTAGGAGTACTAACACCTTTTTTCGCTATTTATGCTGCCATAGTTATGAAAAAGCCCAATTATTCTCGGCTTGATACCTACATGGGCATTTTTTCATTGATAACCGGAATTTCATGTGTTGCATTGCTGGTTAGTGATGCATTTTCATTAGATGCAATTGAATTCAGTTTAAAAATGGGATTCATGTGTTATATGTATTTTTTCACAAGAACACTTATTCACAGTAAGCGTGATTTGTATGGAGTGCTTCAGTCATTCATTTACTCCACAATATTTGTTGTGCTTTCATTTGGTTATGAAATTGTATTTCAGCCAATCAATGTCCAGATAAGCCGGGGATTTGAAAGATTCCAGGGAAATTTTTCGGATGTCATGAACTACGCCATTTATATGTCGGTTGGTTTATTAATATTCTGTTATTCCTTTTTGGTAAAAGATACTCCTGCAACTGCTACTAAAAAAACATCTTTACTTGCTTTTGCATTTATTGTATCAACAGCAATTCTATTTAATATTCACCACACAGCTTCCTATGCAGTAGTAGGTGTTATCATGATCCTATTCCTGTTTTACAACTTCCGAAGAAATGCCATATTCGGACTAGCTTTCATTGGAATGGCAGCAGGAATGATCTATTTTCTTGGACAAGATGCCATTGATGAAAAGGTAATGCCATTGATTGAGACAGACATAAAGGTTTACGAAGGAGAAAAAGACAATGACATGTTATTCCATGGCCGTGTTGGAAGGTGGAATTCATTCCTGGATTACTTCTTTGAAAAAAACACTTTTGTCCAGTTTTTTGGATTACCCCTATCATTAAATGTTCCTTACATGTACATTTCGAAAGGATCACACAATGACTTCATAAGAATTCTAATGAGTATTGGATTCATTGGACTTTTCCTTTATATTATGTTGCTCTTAAACGTTGGAGTACGACTACTCCGATATTCCATGTCGATGCAATTTCTTGGAGTGGGCGCACTAGCAATTATAGCTTTATATTCCATTAGTACCACACCATTATTGTATCCACCACTTATGTATGTTTTCATACCGATAATGTGTATGTTGGCATTACCTGTAGAAGCAATGAAAGAAAAAAATGAGCAATAAGAAAAAGCTGCTTATACTAGGAAAACTACCTCCACCATACATGGGTCCATCGGTGGCATTTGAAATTCTGATAAATTCTGGATTAAAAGACAATTTTGAGCTATTGTATCTCGATGTTAAAGCTAATGAAACACTGGCTACTCTGGGAAAATTCAGCATCAAAAAAGTAATTACCAATTTATCTATTTATTTTAAGCTCATAAAAATACTACTTACTAAACGACCTGATATTGTATTAATACCAATCAGCCAGGCAACTCTTGGTTTTTTAAAAGATTCGGTATTTCTATACATCTGCTTTCTATGCAGAAGCAAAGTAATGATTCAACTTAGGGGTAGTGATTTTAAAAGATGGCTTGACAATGCTTCATCTTCCACCCGTATGTTTGTTGCTTTCACACTCAAAATACCTAAAGGTGTAATAGTACTTGGGCATAATTTAAAATATTTGTTTCGTGACTTTTTTCCGGAACATAGAATTTATGTTGTTCCGAATGGAGGAAACTACCATATTCCGGAACATCAATATAACACTGACTACCCTGTTAAGCTTATTTATCTTGCCAATCTTCAGTCCTCTAAAGGAATAGAAGACGTAATAGATGCGATCACTATTCTTCAAAGAGAACAACCCGGAACATTTGTTATGGATATCATTGGCGAATGGCGAAAAAATGAAACCAAAGAAAAATGTCTGGCAATTATTCAAAAAGAAAATTTGCCCGTGACGTTTTATAGTTCTTCTGTAAGCAAAAATAAATTTGAATACCTTTTAAAAAGCGATTTATTCATATTTACACCACGGGAACCTGAGGGACATCCTTGGGTCATTGTAGAGGCAATGGCTTCGGGACTTCCGGTAATTTCTACAGATAAAGGAGCGATCATTGAATCAGTAATTGATCAGGTAAATGGTTTCATAGTTAAGCCCAGCTCTCCTGTTGAAATAGCTGAAAGGGCTAAACAATTGATATCTGACAGCGGCCTGAGAATATCGATGGGTAAAAAGAGTCGCGAACTGTATAAACAAAAATTCACTGAAACAAAAATGGTGCAGAATTTCACAGATGCATTCATGGATGTAATTGACAATAAAAATTAAGGCTAATGGAACAAATAACCCAAAACCTGAAAGATGGTAAAATGACATTACTTGAGGTTCCTTTCCCGGCTTTAAACAATGGCTGCATACTGGTAAGAAATTATTTTTCTCTTATAAGTGCCGGTACTGAAGGAAAGACTGTAAAGGATGCCCGATTAGGATATATAGGTAAAGCCCGAGCAAGAAAAGATGAGGTTAAGAAAGTAATTCAGACAGCTAAAACATTCGGTATAATGAACACTTACCGGATGGTGATGAATAAGCTGGATGCCCCTACTCCACTTGGATATTGCAGTGCAGGCGAAGTAATAGAAGTTGCACCAGATGTTACTGAATTCCGTATTGGTGATTTGGTAGCATGCGGAGGAAATTCAGCAAATCACGCAGAAGTGGTTGCTATTCCAAAAAATCTAGCTGTCAAAATACCGAACAATGTATCAACAGAGCACGCTTCACTAGCCACTTTGGGCGCAATCGCATTACAAGGAATCAGACAAGCCGATTTACGCCTTGGAGAAACAGCAGCTGTAATAGGCTTAGGTTTGATCGGTCAATTAACACTTCAAATGTTACATGCCTCAGGAGTACGAACTGTTGGTATTGATATTGATCCGAAACAGATAGAAACAGCTTTAAAAAATGGAGCTGACATGGCTTTCTTAAGAGGCAATGAAGGACTTACACAAGCGATAGAATCACTTACTGATGGATATGGTGTTGATGCGGTAATAATTACTGCCGGATCGTCATCTACCGACCCTATTGATTTTTCTGGAGAGATATGTAAACAAAAGGGAAAAGTAGTAGTTGTAGGAGCAGTTCCTACCGGATTTAAGAGAACCAACTATTTTAGAAAAGAACTTGATTTGAGAATGTCTTGTTCTTATGGACCGGGCCGCTATGACAGTGCCTATGAAGAAAAAGGTATTGACTATCCTTTTGGATATGTAAGGTGGACAGAAAACAGGAATATGGGTGCATTTCTCGAGTTGATTCGTTCAGGAAAAATCAATATTGATCCACTAATTACACATCGGTTCCCCTTCTCAGATTCTATCAAAGCTTATGATTTGGTTGTGTCCAGAAGTGAACCTTTTCAGGCCATAGTATTAAATTACGATATCAGCAAAGAAATTGCAAGATCGGTTCGAAAACAAATCCCAACAAATACACCATCCACAGGAAATAAACCAGTAATCGGTTTTATAGGTGCCGGAAATTTCGCACAAAACTTCCTGCTACCGGCAATTGGAGACTCCGGAAAACTAAAAGGAATAGCAACGGCACGACCAGCAAATGCCAGAAATCTTGCAGACAAATACAATTTCTCATTATGCACCGGAAATCCGGATGAAATTCTTAATGATGCAGAGATAAATACAATATTTATAGCAACACGTCACGACTCTCACGCAGAATATGTAATTAAAGGATTGAAAAGTGGTAAAAATGTTTTTGTAGAAAAACCACTTTGTATGAATGAAGAAGAACTTGAATCTATCAAAGAAATTTACCAAAAATCCGGAAAGTCATTAATGGTTGGATTCAACAGACGATTTTCTCCATTGGTGGTGTCTCTAAAAAACACCATTGAATCAGCAGGTAAAACCCCGGTAAGCATAAATTACAGAATCAATGCAGGTATAGTACCTGCCGACCACTGGATTCACGATAAAAAAATTGGTGGCGGAAGAATCATTGGAGAAGCATGTCATTTTATAGATCTGGCAATGCATCTTACGGGCTCCAAAATCATATCAGTAAGTGCCGTTGCAATGCCTGACACCAATAACAATAATGATACAGTTACTATTAATCTTCATTTCGAAAATGGCAGCATTGCGAATATTTCTTATTTCTCCAATGGAAATAAAGACCTTCCTAAAGAATATCTGGAAGTTTTCTTTGCAGGCAGAATTGGAATCATTGATGATTTCAGCAGTTTAAAAATTTATGGAAAAACGGCTGTAACAAAAAATGTAAAAGGCATAGATAAAGGACACAATTCGGAAGTAACCAATTTTCTGAAGAATATAGAAACCGGTAAAGAATGCCCTGTTCCGTTTGAAGAACAATACATCACTTTCGATGCCACATTCAAAGCATTACGATCTATTGCATTACAAGGAGAAAGAATCACATTATAAAGATGCAACAGGAAGCAACAAATGCAGTAGAAGCATTTTATAAATTACAGCAATATATTGAAGCAGAAAATTATCATGGCTATGATCCTTATGATGCTCTAAAATCCCCGTTGGTTAATGTACCGCTTCTTCGGAGTAGCAAGTTGCTCAGATTTGGCCTGCAACAACTTGTAAAAAGATCACCTTTGAATTTAAGACCTATACTCTTAATAAAAAAAGGTTTAAATCCGGTTACATTAGGTCTTTGTATTCAGGCCTACACCATTATGGGTGAAAAGAATTTACTTTCTAAAAGCGAGTTAGAAAAAAAATGCAACCCGCTCATTTCAAAACTTACTGAAATGATTCCGAAAGGATTTCACGGCGCCTGTTGGGGATACGACTTCGATTGGGAATCGAGATATGCTAAAATTCCCGCATATCAGCCAACCATTGTTGCTACAGGATTTATAACAAATGCACTTTTTAAATACTATTGCTTCACTAAAGATGCATCAGTGGGTGATCTATGCAAAAGCGCTTCTCTTTTTGTGCTCAATGATATAAAAAGAACTCATTATGAGGACGGAACTTTTTGCTTTTCCTATTCTCCATTTGATACACAACAGGTATTCAATGCCAGTATGAAAGGGGTCAGATTACTTTCTCAGGTATACAGTATTACCAAAGATGAAAAACTGTTGCATCCTGCGAAGCTGGCAGCAACCTATGTAGCAAACCAACAACAAATCGACGGTTCCTGGAAATATGCTGCTATGAATAAAGGGGAATGGATTGACAATTATCATACAGGATATGTATTGGATTGCTTTCATGAATTTCAAATTTGCACCAATGACAATTCCTTTTCAAATCACCTTGCAAATGGTTTTAAATACTATTTGAATACATTCTTTGAAAATAATGAAATACCTAAATTTTTCAGCAATAAAACTTTCCCTGTCGATTGCACAGCAGCAGGTCAGAGCATTCTAACATTAACCCGATTTGATCAAACAGAGATTGCCACCAATGTTGCCAGTTACATGATCAGAACTATGCAAGATCCCAAAGGGTATTTTTATTTCAGGAAATATGCTCAATTCACTGAAAAGCCTTCTTTCATGAGGTGGTCAAATGCCTGGATGTTCGTTGCCCTGGCTTCTTTGCTTCCTCCTAAAAATTGACGTAAATAGCAATCATCTGATTTACTGTTACTTGTGTTTTAGTCAATTCTCGTATTAAATTGAACTACTTGATTTCGTCAATTGATTTGACATCCGAATATATTTTCAATTGACTGGATATCAATTATTTACAATTTAATAACAATCGAAGTGTATAAGTATATGTATTTGCCTATTGCGCTGAGTTTAATAAAACATTAAATTTACACTCAAAATCAGGGTTTTGTGCGGCCGACTCAGAATGCAAAACTCTTCAGACTTTTCTTCTAAAATCAAATATTAAATGAGGAATAGTTTAATTGTACAACGCGAAAAGGCTGAGGGTAAATTACGCGACTTATTCAAGTTTGGAAACTTAAAAAACTCCATTCTAAAAGATCCGGGGCCTGAAGTCTACGACTATTTGTCTGATTTCATTAATCTGGAGAATGACCGCACGATGGTTTTGATGACCAAAACCGCTTTCAATGTTTACGCTTTATCAGACAATTACTTTGAGACACTGGTGAATTTTGCCAGAATAAATGACATTCAAAGAATAAATAAATTTTTTGAGGCAGTAAACAGTAAATTACCAAAGGAAGGTTTATTTGTTGGGTGCGTAGAAACAAAGGGAGACCGGAAATATCGGATACTTCACAAGTATCCCTGGGGACTTTCACACATATATTACACCCTCGACTTTATTCTGAAAAGAATATTCCCAAAATTACCCATTACCAAAAAGATCTATTTCAAAATAACCGGTGGACGCAACCGTGTCATATCAAGAACAGAAACGCTTGGTAGATTGTACAGTTGTGGGTTTAGTGTTATTGATGAAAGGAAAATTAATGGTAAAATGTATTTTGTTGTTCGTAAAATAGACGAACCTGCATTTGATGAAGAACCTTCTTATGGTCCAATCTGCAAGATGAGACGATTTGGTAAAGGAGGTAAAATAATTAGTGTATATAAATTCCGAACGATGCATCCTTTTTCAGAATATCTGCAGCAATACATCTATGAAAGGAACCAGCTTCAGGAAGGTGGTAAATTTAAAGACGATTTCAGAATTTCAACTTTAGGTAAATTTATGCGCAAGTATTGGCTGGATGAATTACCGATGATCATTAATCTTCTGAAAGGCGATCTTAAAATTGTCGGAGTAAGACCACTAAGCAAGCAATATTTATCACTTTACTCTGAAGAACTTAAAGAAAAGAGATTAAAGCATACACCCGGTCTCATACCTCCATTCTATGCTGACCTTCCTAAAACACTTGATGAAATAATGGAGTCTGAATTAAAGTACTTGAGGAGTTATGAAAAAAATCCAATCAAGACTGACATCAGGTATTTTTTCAAAGCCTTTAATCAGATTTTTATTAAACGGGCAAGAAGCAACTAATTAAAAAAGAGCGGAATGAATAATCATCCGCTCTTTTTTTTTTACTTTGAATATAAAGTTAATCTTCTTTTATGACTTTCATTGTATGAATTTCACTGGTATTGCTAATTCTTAACATGTATACTCCGGGAGGTAATGCACTTTTAGCTTTATACTGAAATTGATTGCTGCCTTCATAAACATTCATTTGCTCATTGTATACAAGTTGTCCACCGGCATTCATTAACTGAACAAATGCGAGCGAAGAAGCATCACTGTGAAATCTCACAAAGAATGTATCTTTAAACGGATTTGGCCCAAAAACAATATTTTGAATATTTTCATTGCTTGCCAGTTTAACAGATTCATCTGTATTCTGTTTTGTTCTGGCAGATTTAGAAATTTTCCAGGATATTTTATTGAGTCGGTCAGCGCCTGCAACTGCAGAAGTGATTTTCAACCATGCCTCTTCCGGACCATTCGACAACAGTGCTGTATAATAACCTTGTTCCGTGATTCCTACAACAACCTGACGGGCATCAAATGGATTGGATGAAACATTATTCAAAGAGCCCTCATGATAATTTAACTCAATCATTCCTTTTTGAAATTCAGGAACATCAGAAGTGAACGAAAATATATTTACAGCTTTAGTATCCGTTACCGGGAAAACAACTTCTTTAAAATTTGATGGACCATACCATCTCTTTAATTTTCCACTAACAGCACCTTTGACACTTTCAACATATCCAGGAGCAGTTGTTGATGAACCAATCGTAACAACATATCTTCCTGTTTTTAAAATACCATTTCTCAAAGCTAGAGTATCCATCACAAAGAATGACTGATCCAATTCTACACCTGATGTATTCTGAATGGCCAAATATCTAAGGACAGTTGGTAAACCATTTCCGGAATGTTGCTGAATAGTGCCATTAAAGACATAGGAAGCGTCTTTTGAAAACTCCCTTTTACCACGCAACTGGATATTACCGGATGCACCTTTTTTATCTATTCCGGAATCAGACCCAATATAAAGGGTTGCTCCTGATTCAACAATAAAATCACCATCACCTTCAATAATAGCAGTTCCCATGTCGAGCTTACCTTTACAAAGGATTCCGCCTTTTGCATCAGTTTTCATCAATCTGAGAGAGTTAGCATCTAATCTGACATTACCGCCTTCTTCAATGATAAGTTCAGACAGAGAGACCTCTTCCGTAACCGCAAGTTCGTTACCAGCTGTAACAACAATTGTTTTTACTCCTGGTCCAGGAGGCATTGCAGCACTACTCCAGTTTTCGCCATCATAAACTTCCCATGTATTATTGTCGGACCAATCGCCGGACGTTGTTGTCCGGTAATCACCTGAACTAAATGCTCGGGACTCTTTAACATCCGAAATATTGAATACAACAATCAATAATAATGATGCTGCTGCAAAAATTGAAGCACCGATTACTATGCGCATCCTGGTGCTCAAATAAGCAGTTTGTCTGTTTCTTAATTTATTTTTGCTCATGATAATTCTTTATCTTTTAATTAAAAGAAACGCACTGTTAACTGTTGTGATTTTTCGGGGCTTTCAACCACCAACCGATATATAGCATTGGGTAATGCAGACATATCAATTTGCTCCATGTTGCTACCTTTAACCGCATTAATTTCACCTGATGACATTTCGGTTCCAGCCTGATTTAACAACTTAAAATTATAGCTGCCTGCTTTGTCAGAGTTGAACGTTATAGTAAGAATTTTAGATTCTGAGTCGGGAAATGCCTGCAAGTTGAAATCGCTTTTAGAAGAAGTAACTTCAGGTTCAGGAGATCCAGCTGTTCTGCAAATGGAAGCAATATTGAAATAGCGGTTTCCAGAGACACCACAACTTCCAATTGTTGCAACAGATATTCTTCCAACCGTTGGACCAAAAGTCACATCAATATTTGGTGTGCCATCGCCTGAATTAATCACAGACCCTGATGGCAAGGTCCATCTGTAAGCAGTTGCTCCCGAAACCGGTGCTACCGAATATTGATATCCTGAATTTAAAGGACACGCTTCAGGCAAACCTGAAACCACTCCGGGAATAGAAGGATTTGATGTAACAGCTAATTTCCTTTCAGGTCCACGTATTCCGCAAATGTTAATTGCCTTGACAGTTATATTTCCGGTAACTGAACTACCAAATTGAACCCTGATTGAATCTGTTCCCGCTGAAGTCCATGTAATAGAAGCACCGGTTGGCACACTCCACTCATAGGTCTGATTTGCTCGGGTACGTATAAAATATAGTTGTTCTGAGTTACATAAATTACCTCTCAACCCTGTAATTGTATAGGGTATTGCGGGAGTTGCGGATACAGTAACTTCGCGTACATTACTATATGCACATCCTGCTGTTGATGCAACACCAACCTTCGTGCTGGTAAATCCTGCAGGAAAATATACAGCAACTGATGTATCGGTTGTTGTAAATGGCGAAGGCTGTCCGTTAAAAGTAACACCACCAGTTGCAGTCCATTTATAGTTAACTGCTCCAGAAATGGAATTTGATTTAAATTCCACTGTAGTACCTTCACATACATCAGCCGGTGCAACAAGTAATTTCGGAACACTGGTGTTGGTACGAACAGCCAAACATTTAACAACATTTGTACCACAAACATTAGAACCTGTAACGCATGCATGATAACCTGTGGCATTAGTTTGTCCGAAAATTATTTTTACATTTTGTGTTCCCTGTCCTTCTACAATGGTTCCATTAGGTCTTGCTTCCCAAACAAGTGTTGGAGCAGCACAATTGGTCTGAAAACTTAAGGTATCTCCTTCACAACCGATTAATGGTCCAGTAACTGTAGGCTGATTTGGTGGTGGTGCTGTATAAACTCTGATAGATACTTCATCAGACAAACTATCACAACCATTACTAACTGTCCATTTGAATATGTTATTTTGTGTGGTTCCAAGGTTACTAATAATAGTTGTGGCACTATGAATATCAGCAATATTTCCACTACCTGATACAATGATCCAAGTTCCTGTTCCTGATAAAGGTGTAGTTGCCTGCATTTGTAAGGAAAGCAGGTTACACACCTCTCTGTCATCACCTGCAACAGCGGGTGAAATGGGGTCAGGAGCGTTTAATTCCTGTTCAACATAAGCAGTACATCCATTTGCATCAAAAATAGTAACGGCATAAGGGCCGGATGCAAGATTCGATGCAATACCTGTACTTTGTCCATCAGACCACATATAAGTAATGGGTGCAGTTCCACCTGTTAAAGCAATTTGAATACTACCATTTGACAATCCAGTACATGTTGGATTTTGAAATGATTGTACTGATGCATTTAATTCTGTTGAAAAATCAACACTCACACTTGACGAAGAAGTACAACCACTCAATCCTGTGACAACAACAGCGTAGGTGCCTTCATTTGAAGTAGTGCCAGAGGAAATCACAGGATTCTGATCGGTTGATGAAAATGAACCAGGACCGGTCCATGAATAACCGGTGACACTTTCATTGACATTAACATTTAACATTAAATCAGCGCCATGACATAAAGGTGAATTTGAGCTGGTTGAAATAGTTGGTCCAACACCAACTACTGCTGTATAAGTTGAGGATGTTGCGGTTGCCGGAGAAGCACATGCCTGATTGGATGTCATTGTTACAGCTATTTGATCTCCATTAGCAAGCGAAGAAGAGGTAAAAGTAGCAGTGCCATTTCCAGCGGGGTTCCCATTTACCGTCCATGCATATGTTGGTGAAGTTCCTCCGTTAACCGGTGTAGCTGTCAACGTCAGTTGTGCTCCTGAACAAATTGAAGCACCTCCAGAAATAGACACTGAAGGAACAACAGTACTGCCTCCACTCTCACTAATATTTAGCCCAAAAGTGCCGGACGCAGGACTAGCATAGCGATATGCTTGAACAACCAGAAAATAATCTGTTGAAGGTGTTACCGTAAAATCAAGAATGCGTGATAAATAAGCATTTCCACTAACCAGGTATGCACATCCTGTATAATCATCATTTGCTGCAATAACAGTACCTGCGGAATTTAGCAAGAAAATATAGGTATCGAAAATTGAAGTTACATCACAAGTATTTATTGTCACCTTATTGGCACAACTTCCCGTAGTAAATTTAAAGAATTTTGCAGCAGTGGCTTGATTACCTGAACCGCTAAATGTTGTGGGGTAGCAATAAGTATTATGTAGTCCTGAATAAGGTAATGAAGGAATCACAACTGCCGTTGCAGTAGATATTCCTGTTGTAGGTGCAGAAACCACAGTTGTAACAACATTTGAAGTACTTGCCGAACATCCTGTTGCTTCTCTTTGTACCCGTACCAAATAAGTGCCCGTAGTATTAAAAGAAATAGTTGTGGAATTCGTGGCAGCACCTGTCACAGTAGTATATGTTGTTCCACCATTTGAAGAATACTCCCATAAATAGGATCCTGAACCTCCTGAACATGTATAAGAATTAGCATCACCACATGAAGCTGTTGTTGGACCTGAAAGTGTTCCGCCAGCGGTAGGTGTAGCACATGTTGTATAAGTTAAAGTAATAACCCATGTATTATTAGTTACCGATAGATATGTGCTGTTACATGCTGCACCACTATTATTATTACGTTTCACTCCAATTGAAAACGGAATGATACCAGTTGCAGTGAAGCCATTTGCAATTGTAGTGCTGGTAGTAGTTAATGCACATGATCCATTAGTTGTTTCATTGCAGTAAAACTCACTGGTAGATCCTCCCGGACCGGTGTATATAATGCGTGCATTTCGCTTTTTAGTTGTGCCACTGGCAACATACGTTGAGGCGATAGTTGTACTTGAAACCGTAGAATTTCCAGGAATTACTGCATTCATACTAACAGTACAAAAAGCGTTGTAAGTAGATCCAATTGCACCTGAAGAATAAGTGTTGGAAAGTGTTGGATCAATAGTTACCGGAAAAACTCTTTTGGGGTCAGACAGCCATACTGCAGGAACAAGAGCACTTATGTGAAATACGTTTCCTTCTGATGAAATCTTGTAACCTCCTTCAATTTCAGAATTTTCTTCATTATCGAAATAAAACAACTTATCAAAAGTCCCGACAACTTTTCCTCTGCTATTAACAATTTCGAAGGAGCCAAACCAATTTCCTGAAATTTCTTTGCCGACAGAACCACGTCTGATATTCCAACCAGCTGGTACTGTAACTTTTTCAGTAAAGGATAAATAACCATCAGCAGGCAATTCAGAAGGAACAGTTGTTAAAACATAATTAGTCTTCAATTTGTCGGCCTCAATAATCTGAACCCTATCAATATTATTCCAAAAGTTTCTAAAATTAATTTCGTTACCGGAAACCTCAGAATTCACACTTCTTGCTCTTGACACAGATGAAATAACCTGTCCACTTGCACTTAAAATGTTTACAGCAGCATCTTTAGAAATTTCTATTGCATTATTTTCGTCAAGCACAACTGTACCTGCACCAGTATTTCTGTTTACCGAAATCGGCTTATCAGTTTCAAACAATCCGAACTCTCCTGCCATTCTGGAATTTTCTCCAGGTACTGCAGAAACACTCATCCAATTCCCTGCATTATCTTTATAATGCATTACACCATTCGATTGAGTGGTAGTGTATGAACCATCAGGATTTAAAAATGTCCTGCTGTTTGCAGTCCTTGATTGAATCAATTCAACCGATTGAGGTGAATTTTCAAGTTTAACCTTCCCATATTCCGGGTGAGATTTGAAATTCTCAGGTATGGCTGCTGCAAGAACTCGTTCGGTGCTATTACCTTTTGTTGCCGGTGATAACAGTGAAAATTCCGGTACCGGTTGAGGGCTACGATTTGCAGCATCCGGAGGATAACCTTTTTTAATTGATTCTTGAGAAAAGGCATCATCAATTTTGAGGATTACCGTAGCTGCCACCAAAACAATGAAAACCCATTTTACTAGTTTTCTGTTTACAATTTCCATGATCTTTATTTAAGTTTGAAGTTCCAGAATTTGATCAGGGGCAGATCAATGAATGCTGATTTTCAGAGCAATTCAACGGGGACTCATGGAAAAGGTTTCCTTAACAGTAAGACAAAGAAAAAAAAATATAAAAGCGAAACTATATTTGTCTGGAATCGTAGCCAGACTCTCACAACTTATAAAATACTGGAAATCAAACAAAAAGGGCTCCTCTTAAATAAGAGGAGCCCTTTTTACCGAAGTTATTAATCGGTTAATTTTTAACTATTTTATGCTTTTCGGAAATTCCTGATGAATTGGTGATCACAATAAAATACATTCCTGATGAAACTGAAGAAATATCAATGGTTTGAATTCTGTGAGTTGAGTAAACAGGAACTGAAACCAATCGCCCGGAAAGTTCAAACAACTCAATTGTAAAATCCTCTTCCATTGAAGAGTTTACATGAACAATTCCATTTGATGGATTTGGATAAATTTCAAAATCAGAAGTGTAATTCTCTCCAATCAATTTACATCCAATAACGGTAACAGCAAGTACTCTCGTTCCGGATGTTCCACAAGTATTAGTTGAATTTACAGTTACATTCCCTGAGTTAGCACCCCAATCCGCGATCAAATTTGAAGAACCCTGCCCTGCAACAACAGATGCACTTGTTGGAACACTCCAAAGATAATTTGCAGCTCCAAACACGCTCGTAACACTGTAGATAAGTCCTTGTTCATTTGGACAAACCGAAGCACTTCCACTAATAATACCAGGTGTTGAAGGAGCACCTTTCACATTAACACATCTTGCACTACTTGATCCGCAGGAATTCTGTGCAGTAACACAAAGTTGTCCGCTGGCGAATGAGTTTGTAAATAACACATCTGCCGAATTGGTGCCATTACTGCTTGTAAGCGAAGATCCGGAAGGTACAGACCAGTTATAAGAACTTACGCCAGCCTGAGCAGCTACAGAATAAGTAATTGCCTGATTACAAATACCGGTGAGTGCACCTGAAATATTGCCTGGCATTGAAGGTTTATCACTCACAATTGATTTGCAACGTGCAGGTGAAACAATTCCACAAACTGAAGTAGCGGTAACGCAAATTGTTCCAACATTAAATCCGGATCCTATTGAAACAGTTACAGAATTTGTACCCTGACCTGAAGTGATAGAAACATTCGCAGGCACAGTCCATGCATAAGAAGCTGCATTTGCAACTGGTGCTACTGAGTATACTACATTGGTTTGACCCGGGCATACATTAAACGAACCTGACATCAGACCCAGTGCTCCTACTCCATTTGAAATGGTCATGCATCTTTGCGGCCCATTATATCCACAAGGCAATACACCTCTTACACATAAAGTTCCGGAAGTAAATGCAGGTCCGAAATTTACTGTAGCTGATGTAGTTGTTCCGATAACACTGGCATCTCCGGTAATGGACCAGGAGTAAGAACTTGCACCTGCCACGGCTGTAGTGGAATATGATGCAGAAGTATTAGAGCATGCAAAACTACTTCCCGAAATTGGAGCAGGGGTACTTAATGCTCCACGTATAAATTTACAATTAGTATTTGTTACACCACATGCATTTGAAGCAAAGGCACAAATATTCCAACCAGAAGAATTTGCCAGCACATTACCAAGAGTAATAGTTGCCGAATTAGTTGCAGTGCTGAAAGGTCCGGGCATTCCATTAATCAATGTTCCGGAAGGTGCAGACCATGTATATGAAGTTGCATTTGCAACTGCATTTGTATTCACTAAAATAATTTCGCCATTACAACCTGAGCCTGGCAATGGTGCTACTGTAACAGAATTCGCAGGAGGTGCTGTATCAACTGTAATGGTTGCTGTTCCAGTGATGGCGCCCGTACAAGTTGCATCCGCAAAGGAAGTGATTGTGTAAACTGTTGTAACTACCGGAGAAACCGAAACAATTTCCGGATTATTACTTGTGATGACAGGGGCATCACCGTTGATAGCATAAGTCCATGGTCCGGTTCCGGCAAATGTTAATGTAAGGTTCGAACTTCCACCTGCACAAATTGAATTATCACCTGCAATAGATGCACTCGCAGTGGAGAAAGGAGAATCTGATAATGTAAGCGCAGTAACACTTCTGCGTAAAGCAGATGTAGTATTTGCTCCTGAAGGCCAAATACCGTCAGCATCAGAATGGAATCCATATAATGTATTATCAGCATTTCTTAATTCAATTCTGCGAATACCATTAGGATTATTTGCACCAATAGGAATCACTCCGCCAAAATCACCGGGGTTTGTGCCTGTTTGCGTGTAAAAATTATTGATAGCGCTTGGTAAATCTGATTGTGTTGAATTTACTGAAGTTGTAGCAGCTACCTGGTAAACATAAAGTGGATTACCTGTTCCTGAAACATTGTCATAAACCAGGAGATATTTACCTGAAGTACAATCATAAGAAGTACCGGTAAAAAATGCTCCATCATCTGCTGAACTGACAGTTCTGGCAGAAGTTGAAATATCAAGAGCTGTAATTGATTTTGATCCAACCACTTTAGGAGTTGTATTCAATGTATTTCCTGTTGGAACAAAATTCATTCGAATATTATGCACCTGACCTGCATCAAAGCGGGAACCGTTTCCGGTTGGCTGAATATACGCCCAAAATGGACCACTGCTTCCGGAAGCATCAGTAGTAAAGGCACCCAAAACATCACTACCCAGGAATGCAGTACCATTCCAAACATTACCTGCTCCTATTACAGTTGCAGCATCAGAAGTCAATCCTAAACCTAACTTAACATCATAAGTAGTGAATGGGAGAAGGTTGTCGATTTGTACACAAACAGCTATTGGTGTTCTGGTATTGTTTCCGCTTGCAGAAGTTTTTGCTCCCATAAAGGAAGGCACAACCAATTCAGTCAATACAGGATTCAACGTAATAACAATTGTGTTACTGAAAAAATCAGGCAGGAATCCGGAAGACACCTTTAAAGTATACGCACCTGGTTGATCAAATTGTATATCACTGAATGATGCAACACCATTTACCGCAGGCTTAGAAAGCGTACCAGATATATTTCCGGGACCAGCAGCTAAAGAAATTGTAAAGCTCCCTACATAGTTAAAGTCAATTGTATTATCAGCTCTACGTGCCTGAATGGTAAATGTTGAAAGGTTAGTTGCAACAAGACCACTTGACGGAGCATTATTCATAAACATAAAAGAGGCTGTATCAAGCACATTAAATGATGACGATAAGCCAGAAGTAAGAACATCTCCGGCAATGGCATCAGCACTTAAAATAACTCCGGTTTCAGCGGGCGCATATGTTGCTCCTGAAATTGTAACCTGGCTGGTACCTGCAGTCATCACTCCGGAAATGACTCCAGAAAGAGAACCGCTGCCGGTATTCACTGACAATTGAACAGTAGTATTACTTAAAACATTCTGTGGAACATCAGCGTTATCAACTGCATTTACAACTACATCAAATGCATTTGCAACTATGGGAGATGATCCACCATTCACAGACACAACACTTAACTTGACAGGAGGTACAACTGCAACTCCGGTACCACTAACAAGAATATTTACAGTAGTTGCTGAAGTTGAAGCTGCCGTAATATCTCCACTTTGAAGTCCGGCAATTGAAGGATTAAAACGCACATCGATTGTTGTCAATGCAACACTTTGAGCAACAGGGACCAAAGTAATAGCTCCGGTTGAAAACGCATTTACTCCGGTTCTAATTTCGAAACCGCCTGCAGGTGGTGTAATAACAATATTACCAACTAGTGTTGAACCTTCAACAGTGAATGATGAAGTATCAGAAACATTTCCGATAGTGATGCTTCCAAAAGATCCATTGAAACCAGATGTATTAACTGATATAGTTGGCGAGCCTGCATCTAATGTAATTCCGGAAGAAATTTGAGATAGTGTTGTTGGATTCGAAACAATTGCACCAGTTCTGGCCGTAGTCCATGTTGAACTATTTACATTGTATGTTCCTGTAAGTTTGGTATATGCACCACTGGCACTGTTGTCAGGAAATAAAAAGGTATTGCTGCCTGCACCCATTACATTTCCATTTACATAACGGTCATTCGTTGGCATAACATAACCTCCGGATCCAGGAACCATTGAAGCACCAATAGTACTTCCAAAAAATATCGCATCAACCGGAATCGTAGAAGCAGTTACTGTTGTTCCTGAAAATACTGCGATACCATCTGCAGTAGTTCCTGCATTTCCTAAAACGCCTGTGGAGTTTAAATTTCCAAAACCATCACCTGCAGTTGTACCCGTGGCAATAGTGCGAATCCAGACCTCAGAACTAATGTCTGTTGATCCTGACCCATTAATGAGTTTGCCGCTACCACCCACGTAAAATACATCTCCCTGAGCTACTGAACCAGTAGTCAGATTAAACTTATACGTTAATGCTCCTCCGGCCGCCCATCCATTGGATGATGGTGTTCCATTATTATTAAAAACTACAGAATATGGTGTTACACTAAAGTCTATAGCTGTTGTAGCTTTCAACTGCACATATTCATACGGCGAATCAGTACCTCCGGGATTTGCATGATACCCGGAAATAACAATCTGACCGTTTGATTGAAGAGTGAGCAGGCATAGAACAATCAGTAAACAGGACATCCTGATTATCCATTTTCTGGTGATTTGTTGAATTGATTTCATGATTAGGGGATTTTATTTTCGATAAGATAGGGTTTCAAAATTATTGCTAAAATTCCATCCAGTTAGCTGATAACAATTTATTAATCAAAATATAACAACTCTAATTCAGGCTGAAATTCAAGAACAAATTAAAAAAAAATACATAAATACCCTCCAAAAAGCTATCAACAACAAGCTAATTAGCTGATTACAAGAAATTTAAGTTTACAACCGAAGTCGTACAGACATAAAAAAACCTCTGAAATCAATGATTTCAGAGGTTTTAAACGACTGTGTTTATAGACTATCTCACTATAAACTTTTGCTGAATTAATGTGCCTTTTTCAGAACTTATTTTTAAAAGATAAAGTCCTTTGGAATAACCGGAAGTATTGATTGAACCGGTTAAAATTTCACTGTCTGCATGCACAGGTTCTTCCAAAATAATTTTACCATTTACATCCAAAATTATTACGGACCCTTTTGAATTATCCCATGCAGAAACTTTGTAATTCAATAAATCACCAACTGGATTTGGATAAACCTCAAAAGCACTTTGAACATTTTCACCTGCGATTCTACAATTCATAGTAACAGGATAAACATAAGTGCCACTTTGTCCACAAAAATTAAGTGATTTAACTGTAACATTTCCGCCGTTTGCGCCAAAATTCACTACAATGCTACTAGTACCTGCACCTGATACTATTGTTGCTCCTGCAGGAACTGTCCAATTATAACTCGCTGCATTGTACACCGGTGTTACAGAATAAATTTCGCCTTGTTGATTTGCACAGACTACTGATGCACCTGATGTTACTTCTGGTTTTTCAGGAACACCATTTACTATCACACATCGTGATGGTCCGGAGCCACATCCATTATTTGCAACACAACAAACATTGCCAGGAAGCACTGCGCCATCAAAATCAATTTGAACAGAAGTTGTTCCTTGACCCGAAAGTATAGTCGCTCCTGTAGGCACAGTCCATGTGTATGAGGTAGCACCTGCAACAGGAGTTACGGTATAGTTTTCCAGATTTCGGCATACACCATATAGGTTACCACTAATTGCTGCTGGCCTGCCGGGAAGATTAATCGTTATTAATTTACATTCGTTAGCACTGAACCCGCAACCATTAACAGATTGCACACAAACATTCCCGGGAACATATGATGAGTTTAAATCAACAGTGATCTGATTGGTACCTATTCCATTTGTAATTGTCATTCCCGATGGCACCGTCCAGTTATAATATGTGGCATTTGTAACAGGAGCAACACTAAATACTACTCCTGAAGCACCTGGACATGCAGCAGCTCCTCCAAGTATAGCAACAGGACTTGCAGGAATTGTTGAAACATCCATACAACGTTGCGAAGTTGAACCACCACAAGGATCATTAGCAACAACGCAAACGCTTCCTGAAACAAACAATGAATGAAATTGAACAACTACAGAAGTGCCTGATGTTGTTACAGGCGATAAACTACCGTTGATCAAACAACCCGGAGGCGCTGTCCAGGTATAACCAGTCGCACCGGAAATGGCTGAAGGTACTGTGTAAATTTGTGTTGACCCTGCACAGGCAGTTGGCGTACCTGAAATTTGAGGTGTAGAAATAGTTTTACGAATTAATATATTCGAAAGTGGTGATGTCCCACATGCATTCGTAGCAGAAACTCGCAGAACGTAAGTTGAATTTGATGTAGTGTTAAATTCTACAGTAACTGAAGTTCCTGTTGTGGAACCAATAAATGTAGCTCCGGTTGTTCCTGTGTTAAATGACCAATCATACGAGGTTGCATTCGGCACAGGGGCAATAGAATAAACTTGTTGTACCGGAAATGGCTGACAAACAAAAGTTGCTCCTGAAATTGATCCTGCCACAGGTGTTTGCTGCTTAACAA
>CAUJFJ010000031.1 GCA_963169675.1 Bacteroidota bacterium | reverse complement strand
ATACCAGATCGGAAGCATCTTTTATGTGACCAATTCCGCGCTGACTTAAAATATCGAGCTTTTCGAATCCTATGGCTTCTGCCACATACATATCCCATTGGGTAGTTGGATACCCTTTCGGAGGAAGATCGAGCGCTGTATAGCAGGTAATGGGCTCTTCCGAGATCAAAATTCCTCCGGCATGAATGGTTCGCAGGTTTGGAAACTCACTCAACATTTTTCCATAATGAAAAAGTGGTTTTGTAATGCTATCGAGTTCCATAGTGGTTTTACGCGATTCCACCAGAGCATCAATCTCTGCTTTTGGCAGGCCATATACTTTTCCCATCTCCCGAATAATCGATTTTCCTTTGAACGTAGACATCGCGCCAAGCAGAGCAGTATGTTCGCGACCGTAGCGTTTGAAAATATATTCGGTCACATCGTCGCGTTCTTTCCAGGAATAGTCGATGTCGAAATCGGGAGGCGACTTGCGTTTGGGATTGAGGAATCGCTCGAAATAAAGATCGAGTTCAATGGGATCCACATCGGTGATACGCAGACAATAGGCGACAATACTATTGGCACCACTCCCCCGCCCTACATGATAAAATCCTCGTGACATGCTATACCGGATAATATCCCAGGTAATCAGAAAGTAAGATGAAAAACCGAGATTATCGATTACTTCGAGTTCATGTTTGATGCGACGAATGGCTTCTTTATTATTTTTCCCATAGCGATAAAGGAGTCCATCATGAGCCAGCTTCTCGAGCAGCAAGCGGTCGTCGTAGTTACTGCCTGTAAACGTTTTTTTATTTTTGATGGTTTTAAAATCGAAGCTGAAAGCACAATCATCCAAAAGTGCTTTGGTATTTCGCACCACTTGCGGCAAGGCTTCATAACACTTTATCAGTTCGCTTTCGCGGATGAAGGATTCAGAAGCATGAGCAAGCATTTCGGGCTCAAGTTGTGAAAGCAGGATATTGTTATCGATAGCACGAAGGTGCCGGTGTAATTCATAGCCTTCGTCGTTCATAAAAGTAACGGGTTGCAGCATGACGCCATTCTCGATTATATGATTGCTTTTCGCCGATGCACGCAGCTTATTGATATCACGAATGGCAATACCGGCAAATTCATTATCGTGGAGCTTGCCTGCCGGGAAACGCAATAACGGATAAATCACATAGCACTGCTTTAAAAGCGGCGCACGATCGGGATAAGGTTCGCTGCTGTAATTATGCTGTGTGATAAACTCATTGATCTCTTTGAACCCTGCATTATTTCGTGCCACCAGCGTAAACAAATGATCGTTACCATTTCTGATCTCAGCACCGGCAACAGGCTTTACACCGACCTTTTCACAAGACTCTGTAAAATCGGGAATACCGGTAGTGTTGTTGATGTCGGTTAATACCAATGACTCCATCCCTGCTTCATGGGCAGTTGATACAAGCGACTCAATGGAGAGTGTTCCGTAACGTAATGAGTAATTTGAATAGCAGAAGGCAGACATAAGTCATTGGCAGCTGATGCTGCGTCATTAATTGTCATTGGCGGCAAAGCCGCTGTCATTAATAGTCATTGGCGGCTGAGCCGCTGTCATTCGTGGTCATTGGCAGCTGAAGCTGCTGTCATTAATTGTCATTGGTGGGAATTAATTAGTTTTATATATTTGCACTTTATTTTTCATCAATTTAACTTTTCATTTATGACTAAATTACTTTTCGAGGATCTTGAAGTTTACAAAACAGCCAATGAAATTGGGAAACAAGTATGGAATCTGGCATCCAATTGGAATTATTTTGCCAGAGATACGCTGGGCAAACAAATTGTCAGAAGCGCCGATTCTATTGCATTAAACATTTGCGAAGGATATGGACGATATTATTTCAAGGAGAAAAAATTGTTCTATTATTATTCAAGAGGCTCGCTTTACGAAACATTTGAGGCACTCAAGAAAGCCAGAGAACGAAATCTTATAAGCGAAACGGAATTCGAATCACTGTCTTCGATCATAAATAAATTTGCAATCAAGCTGAATAACTTCATTAACTCCGTAGGAGATACCCAATAGCTAGTTCCGCCATTAATGACAGCAGCTTTAGCTGCCAATGACATTTCTTTGAATGACGCAGTTTTGCCGCAAATGACATTTTTTTAATAACACTATTTTACTTGTATTGTATCTGAGGTAAAATGATATTTACACAATCATTTTAACGACTACAATATAATCATTTCATTTTAAAATAAGGGAATTTAAAACAATTCGAAAAAAGAATTACTTCGTCACATTCACCACCTTCACCCTACCCTCAATTTTGTCCCATTTTATCTTGCAAAAATAAATACCATCGGGCAAACCGGTAATTTCAATCTGTTTGTATTGACTCCAGGGGGAAATTACTTCTTCCTTAACCTTATTACCAACAACATCAAACAGCTGTAATAATCCGGAACCTTGTTGAACCGGAAAACTGATAGTAAACTCACCGGTCGTGGGGTTAGGGAATAATTTCAATACCAGATCCTCAGGTTCTGCTATTCCTACTCCGGTTATGGTATCGCAGGGACTACCCGGTATTTTGCCCAGAAAAAAATTCGGATGATTGGGAAGGGTATTGAAATAATAAGCAGGTAGTACTACACTATGCTGAGCCACATCGCATGCCAAACCTGCAACATCCGGATTATTGATTCTTCCCATGTAAGTGGTGCCGTTTCCGGTAGTGATGTAAATTTTCCCATCGGGGGCTAACTGCGACAGACACAAATAAGCTCCAAGCTGTGGGATACCGGGCTGCGCAAAAGAATCCCAAGCTGCAACCTCCATTCGAGATGCCAGTATGTTTGCTGATGTTACATCGTACTGATAAACTTTAAACACATTGGACACATACAAAAATTGTGAATTTGGTGAAAACTCACACCCAACATTTCCAGGGTGAAAGGGCAATGTTACATCAGAAACACAATTGCTGAAATCGCCTGTGCAACGATCAAAATCCATAATGTCTAAGCCATTAAAATAATAATAATAAGCAAATTTACTTCCATCAGATGAAAATTTTGCCTGACCTGAATCCCATTGCCGAATGGCACCGATGGTTTGACTAGTCACTGTAGGAAGGCCAAATGGTGTAACCAACAATTTGTAAAATGTGTTAGTATTTACACGATGACAAACAACCCACCAATCACGACCATTGGCATGTCTTGTAGCAGTAATTTTACCGCAATTGAGCGTATCAGAAATGATGGGGTAATTTTTTAATATCACGGAACCTAAACCACCATTCAAATCCAAATCGACAATTGACAAACTCAGCTGGTAGGCAACACTTCCTATTCCGAAAGGGTAATTATCAGCACTGTTGTGAAATATATAATATAAATTGTTCGTCCCCGGTTTTTTCAAAATCAAAGCTCCTTGTGGAATCAAATGTCCATCAGGAACAAGATTTGAGTAGGCTCCAGGATTAATTCCACTGCCATTTTGCATGGTATCATTCGTTGCATCGGCAATAAAGACTCCATTGGTGTAAAACAATAAATTGCCTTGCGCATCGCTGATATTCGCATGGGTATGCCTGAACTCCATGCCAATAGAATCATAGGTGATAACTGCACTCCCACTTATAAAATCAAAGTGACTTATCCCCCACGGAGGAGTTCCAACATCTGAGTCATACCCTAACAACCAAATATTGCTTACTCCCTGCTGCGCATATAGCTCACTACGACATAAAAAACACAAGCACAAAACAATCAAATACTTTTCCATACATTATCGGATGACTACTAATTTACCTTTAAAATTTTGTCCGTTTGCACCGGTTAACGAAATAAAATAAACTCCTGGTAATAATTTGGAGGTTGAGATTGAGAACATTTGCTTACCACCTACAAGTTCTTTGTGGTCAATTCTACTGCCAGTTGAGGAGTACAAAATATAGTCAATTACTTCACCACCTTCACCCTACCCTCAACTTCGTCCCATTTTATCTTGCAAAAATAAATACCATCGGGCAAACCGGTAATTTCAATCTGTTTGTATTGACTCCAGGGGGAAATTACTTCTTCCTTAACCTTATTACCAACTACATCAAACAGCTGTAATAATCCGGAACCTTGTTGAACCGGAAAACTGATGGTAAACTCACCGGTCGTGGGGTTAGGGAATAATTTCAATACCAGGTCCTCGGGTTCCGCTATTCCTACTCCGGTTATGGTATCGCAGG
>CAUJFJ010000030.1 GCA_963169675.1 Bacteroidota bacterium | reverse complement strand
AAACTTCTTACCATAAATTTAGAGTTAAAATTTTAACTCTAAAGCTTTTCCTTAATTCTTATTATCAATTCAAACACCCAGCATCAGTAGGAACAACCCCGAAAAGCAGTCAGCAGGTCAGCTCTGTTCCATCTCATTAACGGTTTTGATGCTTCCAATTGCATCCTTTATCAATTCTGACGTTTTGCAGTCTGCAAGCAGTTTTTTGAAACATATTCTCCCTCGTAAATCATTCATATACAATTTGGTGTAAACATTTTTATCATTGCCAAATTAACCTTTTATTATGGCTAGCAAAGGATTTTCGAATGCCAGGAATAATTTTTATAAAATACCGAACGGTATATAAAAATTCCTATTTTTGACCCCAGATGAGTGAACAATTGTCAAAATCAGAAAGAACCCGTCAGTTCATTATAGAGAAAACAGCCCCTGTTTTCAATGAAAAGGGCTTTGCCGGTACATCCCTTACCGATCTTTCAAAGGCCACGGGGCTTACAAAAGGGAGCATTTACGGGAACTTTGCCGATAAGGATGCAGTAGCATTGGCTGCCTTTGAATTTAATTTTAACCGGGTTACTGAATATATGAAGGCCAGGATCCTGGCAAAGGATAATGCGGTAGACCGGCTGCTGGCCTATCCCGCGGTATACCGGGATTTCCTCAAGATACCTTTTTTACGGCCTGGCTGTCCGATACTGAATACCTCTACGGAAGCGGATGATACACATCCTTTATTAAAGGAGAAAGCCGCAGCGGCCCTGGGTTTTTGGAAAAAATCAATTGAAAACCAGGTATTGCGGGGAATATCCAGGGGGGAGATCAGAAAGGACGTCAGCCCGGCGACTGTGGCGGTGATTATGATGTCAATGATCGAAGGAGCTATCATGCAGGCTAAAGTAGCCGGCCGGGCCACAGAGTTGAGGATTGCCATGGATTTTTTAGCCTCCTGGATAGAGGGGCTCAGGGAGTAAAATTTTTTTGACCAAAAATATACCGAACGGTATAAAATGAATTTGAATTTGACTCTTATATAAATCCCTAAAGGTATAAGGATTGTAAGAGCCTGGTTTGGAAACAAAAAACTTAATTGAAATACTATGCCTGAATTTAAAAAAGTACTGCAAAGCAGTATGAAGGTCCGCTTTCACGATTGTGATCCGTTTAATCACCTGAATAACTCTAGATATATCGACTATATCATTGCCGCAAGGGGGGATCAACTGCAGGAGAATTACGGGTTTGATATTTATACAATGGCCAGGCAGCAGGGTATCGGATGGGTAACGGCTCAGACAGAGATTTCCTATTTATCGCCCGCCACCCTGATGGAAGAAGTGATTATAGAAACACAGCTGTTGACTTATGGTGCCAGGAGCCTGTTATTCGAGGCCAGGATGTGGAACGACAGTAAGACGGAATTAAAGGCCGTGTTATGGGGTAAACTGGTGCATTTTAACCTGCGGACTCAGAAGAGTCAGCAACACTCAGATGAGCTGATGAACTTCTTTTCCGAAGTGGTTAATCCTTTACCGGAAGAAATGAATTTTGAATCAAGGGTAAAATTTTTAAAACAAAACGTATGAGATACTTACTTTTTACTGCTGCTCTATTTGCGGGTTATGTCCTTCGGGCGCAGACATTTACGCTCAGATCTGATGAAATAGGTGGCCAGGCCTCGCTCAAGCAGGCAGCCAATATTTTTGGTTGTAAGGGGGAAAATACTTCACCACAACTGTCCTGGATAAACGTACCGGAAGGCACCCAAAGCTTTGCCGTAACGATTTTCGATGAAAGCGCCCCGACCGGAAGCGGCTGGTGGCACTGGCTGATTTTTGATATTGATAAGGCGGTTAGGGAATTAAAAACAGGGGCCGGAAATCAGTTGAATAACGTTAGTCCGGTCCAGGCCATCCAAAGTAAAACTGATTTTGGCAGTACTGGCTATGGCGGCCCTTGTCCTCCAGCCGGAAGCGGGAGACACCGGTATGTAATCACTCTCTATGCCCTGAAAGTTGCAAAACTGGGGTTGACGGCTGATGCTAACCCGGCCCTGGTCGGGTTTAACCTGTAGCAAAACGCCATTCAGAAAGCCTCGCTGGTATTTTATTATCAGCAGTAGGGCATGCGACCGGACAGCACAGGCTGTCAAGAGCGCAATATTGCTTTATTCACTAAAATTTTGGACATGAAATTTGATTTAAAAAAATCCCTGCAAATCGTTGAGAGAACCCCCGTCGTGCTATTTAGCCTGCTGGATGGAATTGATGAAGAATGGACGCATAATAATGAGGGACCTGATACCTGGAGTCCTTTTGATGTGCTGGGCCATTTAATAGTCTGCGAGAAAACTAATTTTATTTCAAGAATTGACATCATTTTATCGGGTACCGGAAACAAGGTATTTTCTCCCGTTGATATGCAGGCCCATTTCCGGGAAAGCGCCGGGAAAACCATGCATGAGCTGCTCAGGGAGTTTGAAGAACTGCGTAAAAATAATATCACTAAACTCAGGTCAATGCACTTGTCTGAAGCGGATTTCAGCAGGCAGGGGATAAGCGCCAAGGTTGGCAGTGCCACCCTGGCTGAAATCCTGGCTACCTGGGTGGTCCATGATCTTTCCCATCTGTCTCAGATTGCAAGGGTCATGGGAAAGCAATACACCAGGGAAGTTGGCCCTTTTATTCAGTTCATAAGAATGCTAAAATAAATGAAAATGAAAAAAATAGGACTTGTTGGCGGCACCAGTTGGGCGTCCACCATCGATTATTACCGGATTATCAATGAAGGCGTAAATGAGCGCTTAGGCGGATTAAATTTTGCGGAGTGTATTATTTACTCTGTCAATTTTGAGGATTTCAGGCGATTTAATGCAGCCCATAACTGGGACGGTACATACGAGTTACTGGCCGCTGCTGCGCTGAATCTTAAAAAGGCTGGTGCCGATCTTTTGCTCCTGGGAGCAAATACTGGCCATATTGTTGCTGACAGGATTGCGGAAACCGTAAAACTCCCCCTCATTGATATCCGGGTGGCCACCGCCAGGGCCATTCATGCCCGTGGTCTGAAAAAGCTTGGACTGCTTGGGACAAAATACACCATGGAACTGGATTTTTATAAAGACACTTTACGTGGCAGCGGGTTAGAAGTAATTATACCCGGCCATCAGGCTGACCGGGATTTTATTGAAGAAACTCTTTTATATGAACTGGGTAAGGGCATCATTACTGAAAAAACAAAGCTGGCCTACCTGCAACTATGTAAGCAGCTTATTGCGGAGGGAGCGGAGGGGATTATTTTGGGGTGCACAGAAATCCCTTTAATCATTCAACAGGAGGATTTGCCGGTCCCTGTTTTTAATACAACCCTGATACACTCAATGGCAGCTGTTGATTATGCTTTACAGGAAGCGAGTTAATAAACCAAAACACTACAATGAGATTTGCTCAGTTTTTCCGGCGTAAACCCCTTGCGGCATATAGTGAGGATATAAAGACCAGCCAGCTTAAAAGGACGCTTGGCAAATGGGAACTGACTGCGATTGGAGTCGGGGCGGTCATTGGCGGCGGCATCTTTGTTTTAACGGGGGTGGCTGCCAATCAATATGCCGGTCCCGCACTGGCATTGTCTTTTGTATTAGCCGGTATAGGGTGCCTGCTGGCCGCATTGTGTTATGCTGAATTTGCCAGCATTCTGCCCGTGTCCGGCTCTGCCTATGCGTATTCATATGGTACGGTAGGAGAGTTGTTTGCCTGGTTTATCGGGTGGAATCTGATCCTGGAGTACATGATGGGAGCCACCACGGTTGCCGTGAGCTGGTCAAAATACTTTGCCAAGCTCCTGCAGCTTTGCGGACTGGACTCTCTACCGCCCTGGTTACTCAATGATCCGTTTACCGCGAAAGAGGAGGCTGCCAGGCTTGGTACAAGCGCACCTGTATTTTCAATTAACCTGCCGGCAGCTTTGATAATATGGGTTGTTACTTATATACTGATAAAGGGAATAAAGGAGTCTGCCAGAGCCAACAATTTCATTGTCTCTCTGAAGGTGGCGGCCGTCCTATTTGTCATTATTGCCGGAATCTCATATATCAATCCATCCAATTGGGAACCCTTTATTCCGGCAAGGACCGTAGATAGCTCAGGGGTTGGGCATTACGGCATCCAGGGTGTGATCACCGCGGCGGGGATTGTTTTTTTTGCTTTTATTGGTTTTGATGCCGTCTCCACGCAATCGCAGGAAGCCGTTAATCCAACCAGGGACATTCCGTTTGCCATTATTGCCTCCTTGGTTATTTGCACCGCTTTGTACCTAATGGTTTCACTGGTGCTTACAGGGATGGTAAGCTATAAGGTTATTGACCTGGGGGCCCCGGTAGCTTCAGCCTTTTCGTCTGTTGGCCTTTACTGGGCCTCCATGCTGATTACCGTGGCGGCAGTTATCGGGTTAATATCTGTCATGCTGGTCATGTTACTATCCCAGACCAGGATCTTTCTGAATATGGCCAGGGATGGTTTATTGCCTCAAGGGTTATTTGGAGCTATACACCCGGTGTATAAGACCCCCTGGAAAAGCACCCTCCTGCTGGGGGCAGTAGCGTCTTTGATTGCGGCCGTTACCCCTATCGAGAAAGCGACCAAGATGACCAGCATCGGTACCTTGCTTGCCTTTGCGATGATCTGCTTAGCTGTATTTGTCTTACGGAAAAGACAGCCAGATCTGAAACGGCCCTACAGGGTTAAATACCTTCCACTGGTGGCGTCCCTGGGATTTCTTTTTAATCTATTACTGATGTTCAGCCTGGATAAGGCTACCTGGTTTCGGTTGATCATCTGGAGTATTGCCGGGTTCCTGGTTTATTTTCTGTATAGTGCCCGGCATAGCAGGTTAAATAACCAGGAAAAATGACCCGGTTTTGTAAATCATACTACATCATTAAAAATGAGTAATATGCCTAAAATAATTACTCCTGCTCAATCCAGTGATCTGCCGGAGATTTACCGGTTGTTTGAGCAGGCTATACAGTTCCAACGGGAGAAAAATTATATCGGCTGGAATAATTATGATAAAGAGTTCATCCGTGAGGATATCCGGAATCAGCTATTGTATAGAATCCTGAACGGGGAAGATACGCTGGGTATTTTTAGTCTATGCTACTCAGATCCTTTGATATGGAGGGAAATGGAAAAAAGTGATGCTATATACCTGCACCGGATTGTGCTGAACCGGGAATTCAGGGATATTAAGCTATTTAGCCTGTTACTGGACTGGGCCCTTGAGCATGCCGGGCAAAAAAAACTAAAACACCTGAGAATGGATACCTGGGCGGGTAACGAAAAGCTGATCAATTATTATAAAAGTTACGGGTTCCGGTTTATTGAAGATTATACCACAGCCAATACTGAAGAGTTACCTGTACAGCACCGGAATTTAAAGGTGGCTCTTTTAGAGTTAACAATATAATTTTGGAAATTACAAAGTGCATTTGTTTATAAGATTAGTTTAATACAAGCTTGACAGTTAAGAATGGCTTATATAAAACAGTCTCCCCGTAGAGAGACTGGCTACAACCGGCTGACTTAACTTAGTAACCTATTCTTATGTTGCTATAAATTTACCAAATATGCCAATTAATAGTAATGAAATTATTAAAAATCTGGAAAAAGCAATAGAAGTAAGTTAAATAAAGGATTTACTCGTCCGAATTTAATTTCAAATGTAATAAATACCAACTCTCCCAAAACTTTCTTAGTGCAATAATATAATTCTTGCGGGCTGAATCTTTTTCTACTTGTGCACCCTGCAATTCTAATAAAGAAGCTTTTCCTGAAATATATAGTCGATTAATTATTAAAAACCTTTTTTCTGAGAGTGTATCAATACGCAAAGTACTTAATACATTTCTTTTAAGAAGAGGTATTTCAGATATAATGGAAGTAATCTCGGTTATAATTTTTGCCTTTTCTGCTTGGCTACTGATTTCAATATTTTTTTCATTTAGCTTTGCTGTAAGAATACTGTTTTTCTTTTTTCCCCATGTTAAAAGTGGAATTGAAAAGCTGATATTGAATCTTTGTTGATCATAAGGATTTTGGTATATGGAAGGAATTGTTAATGCAGAATTTGTTAGCCCATAACTTGCAGTAATATTTATATTATTAGTTTGAGATTTCACCCGTGATGTATTACTTTGGGCTTCAAGCAATTTTATCTGAAAGCTGAGATGTACTGGTGATTGTCTAAGAAATTCTTCAATTAGTTGGTCTTTATTTAATTGCAGGGTTGGTAAAATTTCAGGAATTTTCAATTCTGGAGACAACGTATCAGACTTATTTACAATAAGATTTAGATTAGTAAAAGCGGTCTTAATTCGCATTTCGGAAGATTCTATTTCATGCTGAGAATTTAAAAGTAATATCTCAAGCTGCAATACTTTATCTTCTGTTGATGTCCCCAATTGTACTTTTCGTATTTCGTTTGTAAGATTAACTTTATTATTCTCCAGATTTGTTTTTGCAAGTTGTTTATTAGTCTGTGCTTCAATAACATCAAAATAAGCTGTACAAACTTCATATTTTATTTGATTTATTCTAAATGAATGATTTTTATTTGCTTCTTGTAATTTCAGTGATTCAATTAATTTATCCCATTTATACTTATTGTATGCAAATAAAGGTTGTTGAATCTGTAAAAATATTGGTGTCCCATTGTATTGTTTTGATTTTGAAACAAAATCATCAAAGCGATATAAGTCTGTATTTAATGAAATATTACCACCTGTAAATGGCAAAGGCTGTAAAAAGCTAAAACCGATATTGCTGTAATTTTGGCTTCGCCTCAGAAACTTAATAGTTCCATCTGGTTGTGTAATACCATAATTATCCTTATTGTAAACAGGAGCATTTCCTGCAACTAATAAGGACGGTCGATTAGATAATTGGATATTTCGATATTCTAATTCGGCTAATCTAAGTTTTGATTTTGCTAATCTTATTTCGTAACTATTTGATAATCCTTCGTTTATATACGAATCAATGCTTTGTGAAATACCATTGATAGACGAGAAGATATAAAAAATAAAGAAATAAGCTCTTTTCATGAACATTTTTAAATCGAAAATAGAATAAACCACTGAGAAATTAACTTGGATAATATAGATGAGTAATACCTTCTGTTAATTCAAACTTGTCGAGGGAAAATTCTTATCAATATAACTAGAATGAATAGATGATATTAGGTTGGTTTATATTATAAAGATTTGTTTACAAATATGTTATATGGTCTAGTTACCTGGAATTTTAAAAATCCAGTAAAGCAAATTAAGATCATAGGTTTAATATGGAGGGTCGTTTTTTGTATAATTATAAGGGTTTTGCACTAGTGAAAGTTTAGCTAATAATATGGCACCTAATGTACAATAGCAACTCAAGGTGAAATTTATTTAAAAATTATTTTGGTGGAATCAATTATTGATATACATTTATTTTAATTAAACTTTTATCCTAATAATATGACTATTGGAGTTACTCAATGGTTAAAGTCCTTTTCAATAAAGATTAGTTCTGAATATCTTAAGAGTCGTTTAGAGTCTCACCCAGATTACCCTTCACTAACAGCTATACAAGATACTCTTGATGAACTTGGAATACAATCCTGGGCCTGTCATGGGTCAATTGAAGATCTGCGATCAGAAAATAAGCCTTTTCTTGCCCATTTGAATATAGGAAATGGAGAAGTTAGGTTTTTTCAAAGTTTGAAGGATGCTGAGCAAAGTGAGAAAAACTTTTCTAAAATTTGGAGCGGGAATGTGATGTTTCTTAAAAGGCCAGAAGTGTATGGCAATCCCGAGCATGATCGGCAATACAGAAGTGAAAAAAAGCAATATCTCGGTAAAATTATAATTTTTGCAATATTCTTTTTGTGTATTTCTGGTTTAGCTTTTTATAAGAACAATATTCCTTTACTAATTTTAATTTTCACAAACGTTATTGGTTTTGGATTAAGCTGGTTAATAGTTCAAAAAGAAATTGGAATCCGAAGCAATGTGGCAGATAAAATATGTAGTGTATCTAAGAAAAGCCAATGTGAGGCTGTAATTCTCTCTAAAGGTGCTAAACTGTTTAATTGGTTGACCTGGGGTGATATCGGCATTTTATATTTTACTTTTTCATTGGTTTACCTGCTTTTAGCACTTATAACAAACTACAAAATCTCATTACAATTATATTATTTTATATCAATAAGTGGCCTAATATTCCCTTTTTACTCTGTTTATTACCAAATGCAAGTGGTAAAACAATGGTGTGTACTTTGCCTTGGAGTAATTACAATCCTCGCATTGAGCGGTACTATCTCAATTTTGCAGTATACAGGATTTTATGGTTTAAGATTATTATGGAAAGATATAATAGTGGTTTTATCAACTGTAATATTTTTACTTTCATTATGGTATTTAATAAAAGTGATGATTCAAAAGAACCTTCTTTTCGCAGAAAGTTCAAGAAGGAGTCTGAAATTTAGAAGAGATCCTGCTGTATTTAATGCACTTCTAAATAGGCAAAATGAAAAAGTTGGCAACCTGCCTAATATAAATGAAGCAATTGTTTTTGGGAATAGTAATGCGATTTCTAAAATTACAATTGCCTGTAGCCCTTTCTGCGGCCCATGTGTAAAAGCGCATCAAGCTTTAGAAACTATTTATAAGAAATATCCTGATAAAATGCAAATCGCATACAGATTTGTTCTTGAAACAAATGATTCAAACAACAATAGAACTGAGATTGCGGAAGAAGTTCTGAGAAGAGCAAGGCAAAGTCCGCATAATGCAATACAAAACTGGTATAAAATACTTGATATTAATCGCTATCGAAAAGAGTGTAAGGCACCAAATCAATTTGATGTAAGTAAAGATATTGAAAATTACATTAACTGGAGCGAAGCGGAAAATATTGTGGC
>CAUJFJ010000029.1 GCA_963169675.1 Bacteroidota bacterium | reverse complement strand
ACCTAAACTGGTAGGCGTACAATATCCTACAATCAGAATAGTATTATTGGCACTTGAAATTACATTTTTGATGTGATGCTTAATTCTGCCTGCTTCTGCCATGCCGGATGCAGAAATAATAATGCACGGTTCCTTCAGCAGATTTATGGCTTTGGATTCTTCCACATCACTCACAAAATGGAGATTTTTAAAATAGAACGGACGCTGATCACCCTTATTCATATAGTCACGCAATTCTTTATTAAAGCATTCTATATGATCTTCCACCACACGGGTTGTTTGAACCGATAAAGGACTATCGACAAAGACTTTGATTGGAGGCAAAATGCCCTGATGTTCCATTCTGTCGAGGGCATAAATTAATTCCTGTGTACGATCCAGACTAAAGGCAGGTATGACCAGCTTACCTCCTTTTTCTACACATGTTTCTATAACTGCTGCCAACAACCTGCCTTCAGCATTTTTCACTGGTTCGTGCAAGCGATTTCCATAGGTAGATTCACAAATTACATAGTCGGCTTGAGGAAAAGGTTCCGGTTTGCGCAGAATTTGATCTCCGGGGCGACCAATATCGGCTGAAAAAAACAAACGTTTTTCTTGTCCTTCTTCATTCACCACCAGACTTACGGCTGCTGATCCCAATACATGCCCGGAATCGGTAAATTGAAATTTCACTTCTTCATTGAGTTCAAACCAGGTGTTATACGCTACCGGTTTAAAAAACTTCAGTGCTTTAATTGCGTCTTCTTCAGAATAAAGAGCAGACAGAGCAGTTTCACCTCTTCGTTTTCTTCTCTTATTAATGTAAACCACATCAGCTTCCTGAATAGATCCGCTATCCTCCAGCATGAGCCGGCATAAGTCAATAGTTGCGGGAGTAGCATAAATTTTCCCTTTAAAACCATCCTTAACCAGCTTGGGAATTAAACCCGAATGATCGATATGTGCATGGCTCAAAATAAGAATATCAACATCAAACGGATTAAATCCAAAGTGACGATTCAATACATCTGCTTCGGCTCCCATCCCTTGAAAAAGACCACAATCGAGTAAGATATTCAATCCCGAATTGGTGGTAATGAGGTGTTTACTGCCCGTTACGGTTCTGGCTGCTCCATGGAATGTGATTTGCATATAAAATGAGTTGAAGCCACAAATTTAACAGGAAGTGGCATTAAATGGATATTTTATCAAAAATAGCATTTTCAGATGCCAGGAAATGCATTAATTTGCAATTGGAATGGGATGTCTGAATTCCTTTCATATCATTTACTACTATGAAAAACCTAAATCTTGGAGTTCATTGTTCCGTTTCCGGAGGACTCGAACTTGCTTTTGATGAAGCAAAAACCCTTGGCATTGATGCCATGCAGATATTTACCCGCAATCAACGTCAATGGAAGGCCAAACCCATTTCTGTAGAAGAAAAAACTGCTTATGCTAAGGCGGCTAAAGCATCGGCTATCAAATATAGTTTTTCTCATTGCAGCTACCTGATCAATCTGGCAGCCGAAGTTCCCGATAACAGAGAGAAATCGATAACGGCGTTGACTGATGAAGTTATCAGATGTACAGAACTAGGTTTACAATATTGTGTCCTTCATCCTGGAGCAGCCGGTTCACAGGATTTTGGAACGGCTATTTCGAAAATTGCTGACGGCATTAACAAAGTAATTGCTGCAACACCTGAAAGCAAAGTGCTTATTTTGCTTGAAAATACAGCCGGTCAAGGAACAAGTGTTGGTGGAAGTTTTGAAAATCTAAGTGAAATTTATCAGCAGGTTGATACCAACCGCGTAGGTTTTTGCTTCGACACATGCCATGCATTTGCTGCAGGATATGATATCAGAACCAACTCCGGAGCAGATGACACCATGGATGCATTTGATAAAATTTTAGGATTAAAAAATCTCAAAGTATTCCATTTAAATGATAGCAAAGGCGACCTTGGAACCCATCTCGATCGTCACGATCATATTGGAAAAGGAAAGTTAGGAATAGTGCCGTTTCAATACATCATGAAACGATTCAGTGCAGTTCCAAAAGTACTGGAAACTCCTAAAGAAGACGACTGGGATCAGGTGAACCTGGAATTACTTAGATCACTGGCTTAATTTATTAAACACAAAAAATATTAATTATGGGAATGTTCGACATGCTGGGAAAGCTGGGGGAAGTCAAAAAGGCAATGGATGAAATCAAAGCACGACTTGATACCATTATGGTAGATGGGGAGGCTGGTGAAGGAAGTATCAGAGTGACAATGACCGGAAATCGCGTAGTAAAATCGATTGTTATTGCCGACAAACTAATGGTACCCGACCGTAAGGAAGAATTGCAGGAACTTTTAGAATTAGCAGTTAACAGGGCTTCTGAAAAGGCACAAAATGTTTCAGAAGCTGAAATGAAAGCAGCGGGTCAAGGGCTACTGCCAAATATTCCGGGATTATTTTAATCAGATTTCAATCACCAAACCATCATAGGCACATTGTACATGAGCCGGTAATTCCGCATTCACATCCTCATGCATGCCTAACTGGTGTGAGATATGAGTGAGATAAGCTTTTTCAGGGCCTAATTTTCCTATCACTTCGAGAGCTTCTTCGAGAGTGAAATGCGAGACATGGGGTTCACGGCGGAGGGCATTGATGACTAAAATTTTTGAACCACGAATAAGTGACATCGACTGTTCGGTAATGTGATTGGCATCGGTGATATATGTGAAGTCACCCATACGAAATCCTAAAACCGGTAAACGGTAATGTAAAACCGGAACCGGTAAAAAATCAATTTCCCCAATTGAAAAAGCGCTTTCATCAATGGTGTGCATGTTTATTTCCGGCACACCGGGATATTTAAAATCTGCAAACACATAAGGAAACTCCCTGTGAAGTGCTTCCTGCACCTGAAGGTTGGCATAAATATTCACCTTTTCGCGATGGACATAATTGTAGGCTCTGATGTCATCCATACCGGCAATATGGTCTTTATGCTCATGGGTAAACAGCAAACCATCAATGTGATTCACATCTGCGCGAAGCATTTGTTGGCGAAAATCGGGGCCGGAATCAATAACAACAGCCGTGGAACCTTGTTCTACAAGAATAGAACTGCGTAATCTCTTATCGCGAAAATCGGCAGAAGTGCAAACCTGACACCTGCAGGCTATTACAGGAACGCCCTGAGATGTGCCGGTGCCAAGGAACGTAATTTTCACTCGGCAGCCTCCTCCAGGCTTTGTTGCTTATCGGCCTGCTTATCGAGTTGTTTTTGAATTTGTGCAAACTTTTCACCTTCCAGCTGATTTCCCGTAGCAAGCACTTTAAGAATTTCCAATAAGGTATTTATTCTGCTTTCTGTTGAGGCAAAACGATTAACCACTACCATTTTACGATCTTCAATAATGCAATATCCTGACTTGAAATTTCCCTTTTCGTAACGGATTTTATAGGCATTCTCTTCAAAAACCTCTTCGATTTTTTTTAAAAACTGGGGTGTGTATTTAAGCATCTGACTAAATGAAACAGGGTTTAAAACTGGTGCAAATGTAGGGCAAAATAGTAAATTCAAGCAATTCCTGACAGGTACTTGTCAACAACCTGTACTACGCATTGATTTTGAACAACATACACAACAGTAACCTTCTTGTTAACAGTACGTATTTCATTGACGGAATCAATTATTATTTTTTCCTTTGCAGCGCTTAAAAATCAGGCCGGAAAAAAGCCGGCTCATCTTTCCCAAATTAAATTAACTACCTAATGAAAATAGGAATTCCGAAGGAGACTAAGGAACGTGAAAACAGAGTTGCCCTGAGTCCGGAAGTTGTGAAAAGTCTGGTTTCATCAGGCTTTGAAGTGACTATTGAAACCGGTGCAGGTGAAAACTCCTATTTTGCTGATGCCATGTACAAAGAGTCGGGTGCAATAATTGCCGGCGATTCGAAGTCGATTTACAGCACTTCTGATGTGGTATTAAAAGTGAATGCGCCTGAACCGCAAGAGATCGCCACCATGAAAAAAAGTGCTGTGCTGATATCTTTCATGTGGGCTGCTACCAATCCTTCGATTGTAGAAGCATGTGAAAAAGCAGGCATTTCTGCATTCTCCATGGATGCCATTCCACGTATTTCAAGAGCACAGAAAATGGATGCCCTGAGTTCTCAGAGCAACCTTGCCGGATATAAAACAGTTCTTTTGGGAGCTAATGCTCTGGGAAAAATATTTCCATTGATGATGACTGCAGCGGGAACCATTAAGCCATGTAAAGTGGTGATCATGGGTGCCGGTGTTGCAGGTCTTCAGGCGATTGCAACAGCGAAACGTCTTGGTGCAATCGTGGAGGTTTCCGACATCCGTCCCGAAACGAAAGAACAGGTAGAATCACTGGGAGGGAAATTTATTGAAGTTAAAGGAGACGACAGTATTAAAACAGAAGGTGGTTATGTAAAAGCTGTTTCAGAAGAATTCCTGAAGAAACAACAAGAACTTTTGTTCAAACATATTTCAGAAGCTGATCTGGTTATTACCACGGCACTTATCCCAGGTAAGAAGGCTCCGTTGTTAGTTACCGAGGAAATGGTAAAGAACATGAAAATGGGTTCTGTAATTGTAGATATGGCTGTTGAGCAAGGTGGAAACTGTCCGCTGAGCGAAGTAAATAAAACCGTGGTAAAACACGGTGTGATCATCATCGGAGAATCGAATCTTCCAAGTTTACTTCCCCGAAATGCTAGCGAACTGTACGCGAAAAACATTCAGACTTTCTTATTGCATCTCGCCACGAAAGACGGATTCAAATGGGAAATGGAAGAGGAAATCACTAAAGGCTCGCTGATCACTCACAATGGTGCTATTGTTCATCCTTCAGCACAAAAAAAATAATTCACATTTATTGAAAAGATAATATGGAAGCAATCTTAGATTTTATAGGAACACACAAGGAAGTATTTTACTTTGTTATTCTCTCCATTTTTGTTGGAGTTGAAGTAATTGGTAAAGTCCCTACAGTTTTGCATACTCCTTTAATGAGTGGTGCCAATGCCATTCACGGGGTAGTAATTGTGGGAGCCATCATAGTAATGCTCGATACAGAAATATCGAATATACCATCACTTGCACTCGGATTTCTGGCTGTGGTGCTGGGAACACTTAACGTAGTTGGTGGCTTTGTTGTCACTGACCGAATGTTGGAAATGTTTAAAAAGAAAAAGTAGTAGTGCACTAAAAGAGGACTTATGATTCAGAATATATTAGAAATTTCTTATCTCATTGCTTCTGTAACTTTCATTATGGGGTTACGAATGATGAGCAATCCGAAATCGGCCCGTAAAGGAAATCTGGTTGCCGCAGCCGGTATGGCCATTGCTATTGCAGGCACTATTTTCCTTTATGAAAACGGTTCCGGCTATACTTCCCGCGAAGGTTTGAAAATGGCGCTCATATTTGCAGCTATTCTGGTAGGGACAGTCATTGGCTGGATGACCGCCAAGAAAGTGCAGATGACCAAAATGCCTGAACTGGTTTCCATGTTCAACGGTATGGGTGGTGCCTGTGCAGCTTTGATCGGTTTAATGGAGTTTCATCACAATGTAGGTAATACCGGTCCTCAAATGGCGGTAGTACTGGGAATGATAATAGGTAGTGTTTCTTTTTCAGGAAGTATTATTGCTTTCCTGAAACTCAATGGAACTATGAATAAACCGGTACGCCTCCCCTCCTATAACATCATCAATACTTTTATCATGATTGGTGTACTTGCTTACGGAGCTTATATGATATTCAGTGGTACCGATAGCAGTGTTTTATTGTATCTGTTATTTGCACTGGCATTGTTTTACGGTGTTATGTTTGTTATTCCAATCGGTGGTGCCGATATGCCGGTAGTAATTTCTTTGCTGAACTCATTTACCGGATTGGCAGCTGCATTCGGAGGATTCCTCTACGATAATAAAGTAATGTTAACAGGAGGTATTCTGGTTGGCTCTGCAGGAACTTTGCTCACCATAGTGATGTGTAAAGCCATGAACCGTCCGCTTTCTAATGTAATTTTCGGTGCATTCGGAGCATCAGGAGCAACCGCTGCGGCGGGAAGTTCTGTACAGGGAAGCATTAAAGATATCAATGTGAATGATGCTGCTGTACTGATGAATTACTCTAAGAAAGTTATCATTGTCCCTGGATACGGATTAGCTGTTGCACAAGCTCAGCACGTTATTCATGAACTGGAAACGCTTCTTGAATCTCGTGGTGTTGAAGTAAAATATGCTATTCACCCTGTTGCCGGACGTATGCCTGGTCACATGAACGTATTGCTTGCCGAATCGAATGTTGATTATGGCAAACTGGTTGAAATGGAAGAAATTAATCCGGAATTTGCCACCACTGATGTAGTATTGGTTGTTGGTGCAAACGATGTGGTTAATCCTGCAGCCAAAAACGACCCTTCCTCTCCTATTTATGGCATGCCAATTCTGGATGTTGAAAATGCTCAGCATATTCTGGTGAACAAAAGATCGATGAATGCCGGATATGCCGGTATTGAAAACGAATTGTTCTACAACCCAAAAACAAGTATGGTTTTTGGAGATGCTAAAGATGTACTTACCAAACTGGTAAGTGAACTAAAGGCCATGTAATTTTCATTAAGCGATAATTTTAATGATCATGCTCCCTGACAAAACCAGGAGCGAATATTTGTTGTTATATCATTAAGTTAACAAAATTATCGTGTTCGATAGCGTTAGCTTTTATTTTCAATTCGTTTTTGTATTTTTGAAGTATTAAAGAAATGGAAAGCTTAAACGTTAATGAAGTTAAGGCTATGATTAGCCTGCTGGATGATACTGATCCGGAAATATTTAACCACATCCGGGGGCGTTTAGTTGCCTTTGGCAGGGATGTCATTCCTGTTTTGGAAGATGCCTGGAGTGGTGCGTTTAATCCTTTGCTTCAGGAAAGAATTGAAAATATCGTTCATAAAATTCAGTTCGAATCACTGAAAAATGATTTGGCTAAATGGGCAGCCGGAAGTTCCAATGACTTGCTCACCGGCACTTTATTGATTGCTCATTATCAGTATCCTGACCTTGATGAAGAAAAAGTTAGAGCTCAGCTTAATAAAATCCGCAAAGATCTTTGGCTGGAATTAAATGATCAGATGACACCTCAGGAACAGGTGCTGGTGATCAACAAAGTTTTGTTTGAAGTGCATAATTTCACCGGAAACACTGCAAATTTCCATGCACCCCAAAACTCTTTTATCAATACAGTCCTTGAAACCAAAAAAGGGAATCCACTGCTGCTTTCTATCATTTATTCCATCCTTGCCCAGCAACTCGACATTCCAATTTACGGAGTTAATCTTCCCGAACATTTCATACTGGCCTATCAGGACAATAGAGGTAATACCGATGTGGAATACACCTACCCAGAAGCCGGAATACTTTTTTATATAAATGCATTTAGTAAAGGAACCATATTTGGCAAAAGCGATATCGATGAATTTCTTAAAAAGCTCGATATGCGATATAACAAAATTTTCTATGAGCCTTGTTCGAATGTAGATATGATCAGGAGAATTTTGCGGAACCTTTCATTCTCATTTCAGAAACTTGGACAAACCGATAAAGTTGAAGAAACAGAAGAATTACTGGAGTGTTTGAATCCTAAGAAACTATCTTCACCAGAGTCTGAAGAATAATTTTCAGGTCCGTAACAAAACTCTGTTCCCTGATGTATTTTTGATTTAAAGCCAATTTGGCAGGCATAATTTCATGAATGTAAGTAGCCTCCGGATCCGTTGCTTTAGCTAAAATTTCGTTTTCTTTTGAATACTCAATCGATGCATAATCGGTAATCCCCGGCTTAACCGACAACACCTGCAACTGTTCTTTCGAATATAAATCCACATATTTTCTTACTTCCGGCCGTGGACCAACTATACTCATATCACCAAAAAAAACGTTGATTAATTGAGGCAGCTCATCAAGTTTGTATTTGCGAAGGAAAAGTCCGGGCTTGGTGATACGGGCATCATTCCCTCCTACTGTAAGCAATCCTTTTTTATCGGAACCCACAAACATGGTACGGAATTTATAAATGCCAAAATCTTTGCCATTTAATCCTACACGAACTTGTTTATAAAAAACAGGACCTTTGCTATCAAGCTTAATTCTGATTGCAATAAAAATAAAAAGCGGAGCCAGCAATATCAGAAATATGGCAGCAAGAATCAGGTCAAAAATCCGTTTCACAATTTCTTATTAATGATTGACCACTTCCTGCAATACTGAGCTTACTGCTTCCTGAACAGCATTACAAACCATTTTTAATTGCTCTTCGGTGAGATCATAAAATACTGGTAGCGTAATTTCACGTGCAAAAGTATCGTATGCTACAGGATAATCGGAAATATTGAATCCCATATTTTTATAATACGATAACATTGGTAATGGAATAAAATGAACATTAACCGAAACATCTTTATCGAAAATGCGCTTCATAATTTCATCGCGCATCGATTCTGTAATCCCTTTTATTCGAAGAGGAAAAAGATGGTAAGAAGTTTCTCTGGAAGTATCTTTTAAAACCGGTAATTCAGACCAATCAAATTGCTTAAAATAATTGAAGTAAGTATCGCAAATCAGTTTACGCTTTACCAGCATGTCATTGTCATATCGTGCCAATTCAACCAATCCAATAGCAGCGCACAGGTCAGTCATGTTACATTTATAACCTGCTTCAATGATATCATACTTCCAATTACCTTTTTGCATTTTAGCCAGTGCATCTTTATTCTGACCATGCAAAGTGTATACACAAAGAAATTTGTATACTTCATCATTGTCAAATGGCTCAGGCAGATTCAAGGCTATAGCACCACCTTCGGCAGTCGTAAGATTTTTAACTGCATGAAATGAAAAAACAGAAACATCAGTCAATGCCCCGGTCTTTTTATTTTTATAATTTGCACCAACTGAATGAGCAGCATCTGACAAAATTAAAATACGTCCTAATTGAGATTGTACCGGCGCAGCTGCGATAAAAAGATTTTTGACAGCAGGATCATTCACAACATTCAAAACAGCATCATAATCGCATGGCAAACCGGCAAAATCTACCGGCATTATCACCTTGGTTTTTGATGTAACAGCAGCTTTGATATTTGCAACATTCATGTTGAAATCGGATCCAATATCAACCAAAACGGGACGAGCGCCACAATGCACCACCACATTAGCTGTTGCTGAGTAAGTATATGCAGGTAAAATTACTTCATCACCTTCCCCTACTCCAAACCAGCGCAACATAATTTCAAGTCCGGCAGTTGCTGAATTCAGGCACAAAGTAGACTTGTTACCGCAATAGGCAGTGAGTCTTTTTTCAAATTCTTTAGTGCGTGGACCTGTAGTAATCCAACCTGACTTCAAAGCAGCTACTACTTCATCAATTATTGCCTGATCAATTCTGGGCGGTGCGAATGGTATCATAATCATTTAATTATGCTGCAAATTTATGAAAACCAAATGAATCGGGACGAATTTAGGGGCTCTTTTTTGAGAAACAGACTAAACTGAAGGACTTAGAATCCCATTTAACTCTGAAAATTATCCTTACGATAGAGAGCAGCATATAAAAAAGAGAAGAAAATGACCCCTGCCGAGACTTCCAAAATCGACTCCACCATTGCATTTAGTCCAATGACAACCAAAAAAGCCATCAGCAAAAGATTCCTGTTCCGGAATGCAAATATCAGGGCCGAGATCAATACACCGGTTAAAAGAATCAAACCCGGAACACCTAATGCTGCGGTAGTCTGGATAAACTGATTATGGGCATTTAACCGCAATTTAGCTATGGCATCAAAACCATTTTCACGATAAGTATTTACCAGCTCATCTTTAACATCTCCTGTACCGGTGCCAAAAGGGAATTCCCTGCCAGCTAGTTCCAGGGAGCTTTTCCAGGCCTGCAAACGCATTCCTGAGGTATGCACAATGGTATCGTTGGGATTATCTGAAAGCGTTTCTCGTAACTCCGACATTCTTCCGGCTGTATCGGGCGAGAAAATTCCGAAATATACAAGTGCTCCAGTCAGCAACAGCAAACAGATGCCGGTAAACTTTCCAGATGACCATTTGAAAGCCAGCAATGAAGCGCCAATCAATAAAATTATTAAAGTAACAATTCCTGCTTTTGAAGCCAGTAAAACTACACCCGTTACCAGTAAAAAAACCAAGAAGGCACCGAAACAAACTGCGGAGATTTCATTGTTCTTATTGGCATCCGTAATAAGCTGGAGCAGTACTACAACAGCAAAGCAAAGGAACATACTGAAATAGCCGGGATGTACGAAACGGGAAAAATCTTTATAGAAAAAGTAATTGTGACCTTCCGAAAACCAATACCACAGCGACCTTCCAAAACAGATGATGAAGGCAGCAAGGCATCCGGCAGCAAATATGGTAACAATTTTCTTTAATGAAATATTTCCCGACAAGGGTTCTGACAACAACATAAGCGGAAACACAAGCATTGAAAGTTTTACCTGAACATCAAAGCCACCATAATCCATGTTTGAAGACCAAAGGAGCCCAACAGCATGATAAAGAAAAAATGCAATCAGAAAAAGTGCACCATAATTTTTTTGAAGATTTTTAAACCGGATAGAAAAATCTCCTTCGGCAATCCAAAGCACTAAGGAGATTCCTATAACTACTGACAACAACTTCGGATTAAAAGGAATTAAAAATGCAATCAACAAAATCAAATAACCTCTGATTAACTTTATTTTCGTTGTGTTCATAAGGTTGGCTTTTTTCCGGTTAATAAAACTAAGAAACCTTTTATAAAACCTAATCCGTAAGAACAATGCAACATCGGATAAACCAGTAGCATTTTAGAACTCACAGCGAATGAGGAACCATATCTGAAGGAATAGAATAAATCAATTAATAAATAAAGAACAGCAGGTATCAAAAGTGCCGGATACCAAAATGATAACAATGAAAGTAAGAGATATCCTACAAATCCGGCAGGAATTAAATGTCGTAATCGGATCCCGGAACTGACCTTCTTCAAAACTAATGGCTTAAACAAGCCATACTGATAATATTGTTTCCATAATGTTTTCAAGGTGCTTCTTGGTGCATACCACGATTTTATTTTAGGGTCTAAATAAATCCGCATTCCATTTGCACGAGCCCGGTAATGAAATTCATCATCCTGATTGCGCAACATATCGGTATCGAACAAACCTGTTGCCTCAAAAACCTTTCTTTTCCAGGCTCCTAAATAAACGGACTCTGTAAAACCTTCTTTACTTTCATCATGAAAACCGCTATCACCCACTCCAAATGAAGTGGAGGTAGCGATTGCAACTGCCTTCTGAAAATCTGTTTTTCCAACAGCCCTCATTGGTCCGCCAACAATATCAGCTCCACTTTTACGGAAAGCCTCCAAGACAGCGGTAAAATAATCGGGTGCATAAACTGTATGAGCATCGAGTCTGATAACAGGTTCTCCTTTTGAAGCTGTAATAGCTTTGTTCAATGCAAATGGAACATATTTGTCAGGATTGTGAATCAGGTGAATGGAAGAATCTTTCTGTTGATATTCTTTAATAATAGCAACTGTCTTATCGGTTGAGCCTCCATCAATAAGGATCAATTCCTTTTCAACCGGAGCTGCGGCCAAATAAAAGTCGAGTACGGGCTTAATGTAAGCCTCCTCATTGTACAAGGGACAAACAACCGTAATCATGTGGTCATCTTTTTATAGATTCCAATCAATTTAACTTCTTCGTTATGCCAGTTATATTTATTAACGACAGCTTGCCGGCCCCGCTCGCCCATTTCTTTTGCCTTGTCGGGATGTTGAACCAGATAATTAATTGCATCGCGGATGGCAACCGGATTCATAGGATCAACACACATTCCGGCTCCTGTTTCATCGATAAACGATTTCCAGAGTGGAATATCAGATGAAATCACCGGAATACCTGCTGCCATATATTCAAACATTTTTACCGGATAGGCATCAACATAATTGATGATTGGATGAAGCGTAACCAGTCCGGCCAACGACTCAGACAAAACCTGACGCACCTGATCCCTGGAAGCATAGCCTAATTCATTGACATTTTTCCAACCGGGAAGACTGGCTACTTCATCACGAAGAGTTTCAGGAGCAAAAGTACCACACAAGTTCAATCTTGCCTGTGAGCCATCCAGGGCGTTCACCATTTCAACAATACCACGGGCACGGGTGATTGAACCAACATAACAAACAGTATTTGTTTTTTGAATAGACGATGCCGAAGTAACAAGTTCTGTTGGAACCGGAAAATTACACACTTCTATAACATTTGCATTTAACTTCAAAAAGCGGTCTCTGATAAATGGAGTTGCTGTTACAATATATGAGAACTTCTTTGCAGCGTAATTTTCAATTTTTTCAGTTACGAAAGAAATAATATTCCGTAACAATTTCGGAATATAATACTTTGCCAATATTTGTCTTGGAATATCCTCATGCACATCATAAACAACCTTCTTTCCTTTTTTCAGAAGACTTAATGCAACAGGTATTAACTCCGGATCATGAAAATGATAAATGGCAGCATCTACTTCCAAAGCCAGTTTTAATACAGCCCGGGTGGTAAATATCATTCTGGAAAGTCTGCCTGTTCCTGATGGAGGCACATTAAGAATAGAAACGCCATTCACCACTTGTTCTTCAACATTCACTGCAATTAATGAAACATCAAATCCAGCTTTCGCAAGTGATAAACATTCCTTCACAAAAATCCGGGTATCGAATGGCGGATGAATAGAAGTCAGGTGACAAACTTTAATTGAGTTTGACATCGAACACCTCCTCCCATTTAGCCAGATTATACAATCTCCATAACAAAGTTTGGTCAATTGAATTATCAGGCATATTTTTCATCATAGAATTCAACAATTCAGATTTCCTGATTGCTTCAAACATAAAACCGTTATTGCTGAGCCAAACTTTAGAAGGTGCTTCGAATCCTATTTTATTTTTACGCCATAAGATGGAATCCGGCACAACACCCTTCGCTCCTGTTCTGAGAATATATTTTGAAAAACCGTTACGAATTTTATATTCATTATTTATCGACAGTGCCATCTCCACCAACTTATAATCGAGGAATGGTAATCGAGTTTCAATAGAAAATCGCATGGAATTTTTATCTTCATACCTTAACAAATGAGGCAGCTGCGATTTGGTAATTTCAAGTATTTGTAAATCTGTAATAGAACCTGATGCTTCAGCAATTTCTTTAATCAGTCCGCGATTCATCATATCAAAACATTCAGACTTTAAAAATCCGGAACGTTGTTCTTGTCTACGAATTCTTAACCCAGCATTGGTAAAATAAAAATAGGATTGCAATAATCTACCAATTGACAAACCTGAATTTTCAGAACTGTTAAACAATCCCTGAATTTTCTTAACCGGAGATAGTGATTTCAAATATGCAGGATAATAGCGCTGATAGCCTAATAAAGTTTCATCACCACCCTGACCATCCAGCAACACCGGACATCCCTGGCGTCTGGCTTCTTTCATCACAAAATACTGCATGAAAATAGATGGACTACCAAATGGTTCTTCCTGAACTTTCACCACCTCATCAATGGAATCCATAAAATCTCCCGAAGAAGGCTTGGTAATGTGCCAGTTCAATCCTGAAGCATCAGCAACCTGTTTCGCATATACAACTTCATCATTTTGCTGATCGACTGAAGATGCAGTAATTGCATGAAAGGACTCTCCCGAATGATGTTTATAATTTCGTGCAGCTAATGCAGCGATGACAGAACTATCGAGGCCGCCACTCAGGCAGGTTCCTACTCTGACATCTGAACGTAGCCTGTATTTCACCGATCTTTGCAGTTCACTGAAATATTCAGAAGCAGCAGTTTCCATATCCCAACCGGATGCCTGATTGGAAATTTTTAAATGGTAATACTTCTCAATAGTACGTTTCCCTGAATTCAGATCTATTATCAATTTATGTCCGGGCAAGAGCCGGTAAATATTATTAAAAAAAGTGCGATGATCATATTCCTCAAGACCAAGCACCAGGTAATCGGTTACAATTTCTTTATCAGCAACTGGTTTAATCCCTGCAGCTAAAAGCTGTTTGATTTCAGAACCAAAATAAAAACTTCCATAATGCTCGGTATAATAAAATGGTTTCACACCAAAACGATCGCGAGCGCAAAATACAATCCTCTTTTCACGATCATATATTGCAAAGCTCCACATTCCATTAAAACGCTGCAAACAATCGGCTCCCCAATGATGATACGCAACCAGCAACACTTCCGAATCACCCGATGTTTTGAAAGTATAACCTGCTGCAACTAACTCTTCTTTAATTTCAAGATAATTATAAATTTCCCCATTATATACCATCACATAACGGTCATTTAAAAACATCGGTTGTGATGAGGCATCTGATAAATCTATAATCGATAATCGGCGATGACCAAGTCCAACTTCATTTTCACAAAAAAGTCCGGCACCATCTGGACCACGATGTGCCACTGCATCGTTCATAGCATGCAATAACTCGCGGTTAACCGAAGTCTGCATTTTCCCAACTATTCCACTGATGCCGCACATATTATTTTCGTAGAGCGTTGCTATAAATTAATCCAAATGCTGACTTACTGACTTCCTTCGTGGCTCTTGACTTGATAATAGTAGAATTCAATGCTACTGCTTCGCTGAAATTCAGTTCAAATGCAGGTGTGATAAAATCATCATCAAGATCCTTCACAATTACACCATTAATTCCATCCAACACCCATTCCAGGTTTGCAGGAAGATTCGATAATACCGGAATACATCCATAAGCCATTGCTTCCAACAGACTGACTGAAGTGGCATCGCTGTTAGGCACTGAAATGAATAAGGAGGCTGTCTGGTAATTGGCGGTATTTTCAGCTGGACCAAGCCATCCTTTAAATTCAACTGCACCTCCAAGATTCAGAGAATTAACCAAATCAGTAAGTGCATCCGTTTCCGTTCCAGATCCGGCAATGAATAAACGCCAATCGCTGCCTTTGGGAGTTTGGTGGAATTTTGCAAAGGCTTTGATAATTTTATCTACCCGGTACATGGGTTTGTGCAGGCGATTCGAATAAATCACCTTTTCCTTCTTTAAGGTAACCGGAAGCAACTCAATTCCAAAATTTGCGACAGTAACTTTCAGGTTTTTTTCCGGCACCAATTTTTGCATTTCCCCTGCCATGTATAAAGAATCGGAAGTCAGAAAATCGGCATTAAGCAGGTTGAAATGCACCATTTTTTTGAGGATGGCATTCTGATGCGGGTGCACCAAAATATCATCCCCCCAGGCAGTAAGCACGGTTGGTATTGCAAAGTCGGCGGTTGCTTTAAGAGTAATCCATGCAACAGAATTAGCCTGATGAATATGAATGATATCCGGTTTAAAATCTTCTATAACCGATTTCATCTTTCTGATATTGCCCGGAATCTGTAAAGGATTTCTGATGTTGAAATCGACATTTACATAGGGTAGATCGCCAAAAACAGCATCATTGGAAGCAATTAAAATTTCATCAAAAAATTCTTTTACCAGATGGTAGAAATTGAGCACATGCACCGATGCACTTCCAACCAGCAAGAGTTTTTTATGTGGGGATTGTTGCATACTCATCTGTTAAAATTGTTTTCCGGCCCACGATTCATAATAGGGAACCAGTTCCTGGTTTAATTTTAAAAACTCTTTATCACCGGTGCGGGTATCACCAATCACAACTGCAGGGTTACCGGAGATAATACTGAACTCAGGGAATTCACCTTTCACCAGACTATAAGCAGCAATAACAGATCCCTTTCCGATTTTTGTTCCGGGCAAGATGGTAACATGTGGTCCAATGAAAGTATAAGCACCAATAGAAACAGCTCCTGAAATATAACCTTTAAGCGGAGCCTTCCCAACTGCATGTTGTCCATACATCCTTATAGAATGGTGACTGGAATGTGTTAGAATACTAATGAAATTGGTAACCTGACATCCTTCACCAATCTGAATGCCATGACTTGATTCGATAAAATTATAGTGACCTATAAAAACATGGTCACCCAAAAATAATTTGGAATCATCCTGAATGAAAGTGGTATTGCTGATTTTCACTTCCGGAAGGTAACCTGCTTTAGGATCTGAATACCCTTGTATCATTGCAGGTTTGTTGCCTTTATTAAAGACAAGAGCCAAACGGTATAAAATTCGGTTAATAATATTTTTCATGAATCAGCCTTTTCTGAAATCCTGATAAAGTAATAAATTATACCTGAAAGGTAGATAACCTGAGTAATGGAAACCATTACAAATCCCCATTTAATATCTTTAAACACAAATGCTCCCATTATAATGCTCAGTAAAATCAAGCCATTTCCGATCAGACTGATTAGAAACACCTGTTTTTGCCGGTTTAAAATTAATGGCAATTGTGATACCGGAGAAACAATAAAGTTAAAAAACAGCCATGGACTAAGAATTGAGGCATACTCCCCTGCTTCACGCCAATGATCTCCAAATACGAATGCGAACAAATCACCTCCCCAGATCATCAGGATGGTAAAAACCGGGAGGGCGGTTAATGCCAGTGTTTTCATTGTCTTCTTAACCAATTTGGCAATTTTCTCTTTCCTGTGAACTTTTTCAGAGACTTCCTTATAAAATACTGCGGCAATGCTACTGCCAATCAAATTTGCAGGTGCCTGTAAAATCCGGATCGTAAAGCCGTAGAATCCGGTTATTAATCCACCATATAGCGAACTTATCAGAAATACAACACCGGTTGATTGCAACACATCAACCAGAGCCTGCATGGAGTTAATTTTAGGGAAATCGGAATATTTGGAAGCCATTTGCTTCATACCCGTTGAACTTGCTTCTGCAAATGAGATACTCAGCTCCGGTTTTTTCTTTATTCTTAAGAAAGTGTAGACAAACTGAGTAAGTTGTCCTATGAGATTCCCAAATACCAAACCATTGAAAGGAATGGCAGCATACGCGCTTCCAAGACTGACACCTGATGTTGCCAGGCTTTGTGCAACCCTTGCTGAAGCCATAGATGCAAACTGACGCTGCCGGATGATCCAATGCGTATAAGCCTGTGTGATTCCATAAAGCAATGCAATCAATGGCACTATAAATAAATATGGACCGGCATCGTGATTATTCAGCAAATCGGCAATCTGCTGTCCGAAAATCAAGAATATTATGAGGAAAAAAGAAGACAATACTACTGAAAGCACGATGGTAAGAAAGACTACCTGCTTGGCATCTTTATTAGTTTCAGGAAGCATGATAGCCATTTCATAACGTCCTGAAACCAAAATGCCCAGTAAAGTGACTAACGAAGTTATCAATGTCAATACTGCAAAATCACTGACCGGGTACAAACGGGTAAGGATGGGCGAAATCAAAATAGGTATTGCCTGAGCAATAGAGGCCCCGGTGAATAAAGTCAGGACATTCCGTGCAAAACCGGTTTGTGGAAGGAACCGCTTAAGCATGAGAACGATTTATTTGCCAGAATGAACTTCTCATTACCTGATCCGGGTTTTGGCAGTTATTAATTTCGAATATTCCATTCCGAACAACATAAAATAGAAAGCCGAAAGCGTCAATGACGAATAAGGACAATTAAAGAAACTGGTTACTATATAAATGAGAGTAACCGAAAAAAACAACAAATGGTTCTGCCATTGCTGTCGGAAAAAGTAATATGGAGAAACTATGAGCAAAATGAAAGTTGTAAGTCCAACGTAACCATAACGTGCTTTGGTATAAAGGAATTCATTTTCGGGACTAAATCCCTTAGAATAGAGATAATCTTTATTGGGCCCGTAACCAAAGAATGGCGACAATCGTGATTCTGAAATCATGGTCCCCCAACTTGCCATCCTCCCTTCCACCGATTTGGATTCAGCAAATGCTTTGCCCTGGAAAATCATTTCCAGGTAATCGAGGTTGATGAAATGAACTATGCCATAAATAACCAAAACGTAAGTCAGCTTTTCGAGATGTAATTTGTATTCTTTAAAATTCAGCAGGAAGTTCATGAAAAATACCACTCCCAGTGCAAGGATGATTGTTCGGGATTGACACATCAGCAATAACACTATTGCAATTGAAAATAGCGCTTTTGATTTAGGTGATTTCCAATCGAAGGCATAATGCAATGCAAAAACGGCAAGTACAATGGCATTGTTATTCGGATTACCTAAGGTACCTAAAAGACGACGTGTAAATTCACCGGTGTAAGAAACGAAGTAAGCATTTCCCAATTGTTCACTGTCGGCATAAAGGGGCTCAATCAATGTATTGAATTCAAAAATATTGAAATATTGAAACACATTAAATGCTATCAATGCATAAAAGACCCATTCAAAAGTTTTCTTAAAAAGATCTGCATTCACAAAACGGGCAAAGATCAGAAAGATCATTGCCCACTTCACGACTTTAGCAATTTCAAAAAAGTCGTTGTAGGATGTATTCGCGAAATTGATACCAATTGAAATCATGATAGCGGCCGCATACAATGCGAACGTAACAGGAGTTTTGAGTACCAGGAAGGGATCTTTCACCAATAAAAAGAGAAAGGCACCCAGCAGGACAAAATCTTCGAGCCTGAAATAGATAATATGATCGAGCATCACCGGAATTCCCGGCAGCAGCAACAATGCAAAAAAGAAAACTACAACGAAAGTGCTAAGTTGATTCCGTTTATGGGCAGCAAGGTTATGTTCGTTTTTTATATCCATTTTCAACTACCATTTCAATCAAACAGAATCTGTTTGCATAGTAACGGTGCTGGTTCATGCAGGAATGAGAAATTCAGAATTATCATTTTGCATAATTAACCGAACGTGTTTCACGGATAACGGTTACCTTAACCTGACCCGGATAAGTCATTTCTGTTTGAATGCGTTGTGCAATTTCAAACGACATCGACTCGGCAGTTTTATCATCAATCTTTTCGCTTTCAACAACTACACGGAGTTCACGACCAGCCTGAATGGCATATGATTTCTCAACGCCTTTATATGACAAAGCTAAAGCTTCAAGATCTTTCAAACGTTTGATGTATTGCTCTACCACTTCACGACGTGCACCCGGGCGGGCACCGGAGATAGCATCACAAACCTGGATGATCGGTGAAATCATACTGGTCATTTCAACTTCATCATGGTGAGCACCGATAGCATTACAAACTTCAGGGTTTTCCTTGTGCTTTTCAGCCAACTTCATACCCAAAATTGCGTGTGGTAACTCCGGTTCATCATCGGGAACTTTTCCAATATCGTGCAGTAACCCTGCTCTTTTGGCAAGCTTCACATTCAATCCCAATTCAGCAGCCATGATAGCACATAAATTAGCTACCTCACGGGAGTGTTGCAGTAAATTTTGTCCGTAAGATGAACGGTATTTCATACGACCTACCATTCGGATCAGTTCAGGAGCAAGACCATGAATACCGAGATCAATTGTAGTACGCTTACCGATTTCAACAATCTCTTCTTCCAGTTGTCTCTTCACCTTCGCAACTACTTCTTCAATACGTGCCGGGTGAATCCTTCCATCGGTAACCAATTGGTGCAATGCCAATCGGGCCAATTCTCTTCTTACAGGATCAAAACCGGAAAGTATAATCGCTTCCGGAGTATCATCAACAATAATTTCGATTCCCGTTGCTGCTTCCAGCGCCCTGATATTTCGTCCTTCGCGCCCGATAACACGTCCTTTAACATCATCATTGTCGATGTTAAATACTGTAACCGAATTTTCTATGGCATGCTCGGTAGCCACACGCTGAATAGTTTGAATAACTACACGTTTAGCTTCTTTGTTGGCCGTCAGTTTGGCTTCGTCAATAATATCTTTAATATAAGAATGTGCTTCTGTTTTTGCTTCAGCTTTCAAAGCTTCTACTAATTGCGTTTTAGCTTCCTGAACCGATAAACCGGAAATTTTCTCCAAAGCATTTACCTGCTTTTGATGCATTTTTTCAAGCTCATCTTTTCTGAGCTCCAGTCCTTCCATCTGTCCTTT
>CAUJFJ010000028.1 GCA_963169675.1 Bacteroidota bacterium | reverse complement strand
AAAACCTTGTTGTTGTGATGCAGATAAAGCTGCAAAATGTTTCCAGGGAACAGAAGAATAATCATTAAGCAAAGAATATCCCTGATAAACGAATGCAAAATCCCGGATATTCTCAAAATCCGGTGGCAAGAATTTATTCAGGAAAACATAATCAACATGCCACATATCGAGCATTCCTGTTAATGAACCATAATTTCTGAAACGAAACTTAAACCCATTCTGGCGATAAGCAGGATCGTTAATTGAAACACGTACCCGTGTGAAAGAAGTATCACCTGATGTAGCACCAATAACTTTCCAAACCGAATTCCATGTTTGGGTTGAAGGGTCTAAAAATTGAAGAACCAATGAATCGGCAGCTTCAGGATTATCGCCTAAACCTTTACGCTGGTAATAGAAAGTCATGAACAGACTGTCGGATACATTATAAGGAAGACCATTATCATCAGCAAAAAGATCGATTGCATTTGAAGTCAGATTATCACACAAACCAATAGCATTAACATTTGAGTTATTGTAAGGATTGCCTTCTTGATCGAGACCATCGAATGTTGCCACACCAACGGTGGGTGGATTAATTGGAAAATTGAAATTCACAAATGCGGAAGAGTCACTCCACAAATTTGCATCGGGCCACACAGAATTCGTACTGAAGTCGTCGAAGAAAGGCAACTTAAGTGTATCAGTTGATGCAGCTTTGAAAGAGTTTTGAGCGCTATTGATAGCAGCCTGTTGCATAGCTTTATTGTGATACAATGGCAGAATTACTTCGCCATCCTGAGCAAAGGAAGCAAGTGGAAACAACAAAGGAGCTGCAATTGCAACCTGGAGTATTCGGGAAATTTTATTCATCATCATTTTCATCATCGGAAGTAATTGCAGGATCGTGTAATTTTAACACAGATTCTGATTGGGTTAGAAAGATATCTACGGATTCGCCCTGACTTATTTCAATGCCTGAATTTACGGCAGGAAACTGGCGGTAAACTTTTGCGTTGGAGGAATCTCTTACATTAGCATCAAAAACCATGCTACCGATATTCAGAGCCGAGGCATTGATAACAAACATGGCTTCATCGAGCGTGAGACCATATAATTGCGGCACCTGTACTTTGGTATTACCAAAGCCATCACCTAAAACAAGGTCAATAACAGTTCCTTTGGAAACGGCATCTCCTTTATGAACTGGTCTGCCATTTATTTGCATTTCCAGAACAGCATTTTTTGCCAGATCAGGTTTATAAATTAATTCACCCAAAACCAGACCATACGATTTTAAAATTGCTTCAGCTTGTCTTAAAGAATTATCTAATAAATCCGGAATTTTAACATCGGGAGCTATCGATTTTGTGATGGTGAGATAAATAGTACGATCTTCCTTCACTTTCTCATTTGGCTGCGGATCCTGTTCGATAACAGTGCCGGGAGGTTTCTCGAGATCAAAGACTGTTGAATCAGCAATTTTAAATCTCAGATTTTTAAACTTCAAAAACTCATCAATCTTAGCAATCTGCATTCCACGTAAATCAGGAACACTAACGCTGCTGCCATGGCGGGTGTATGAATTCAACCACTTATAAGTAAAACCAAATGCAAGTAACATCACTGCTCCTGCAAGCAACAGATTCACTAAAAAACTACGAGACTTAATAAAATCAAAAAACTTTTTCATTTTTTATAAACGCGAATCCGCTTTTTTCAATTGTGTTCTCTTAAATCCAAAATCTATGAGTTTATCAATAAATTCATAGGGCTTGTAGTGATTGATTGCTGCCTGATGGAATATACAGGTAGCAGGTGTCATCCCCGGAAGGGAATTCACTTCAATAATCAACACTTCAACACTTTTATTTTCAAATATTCTAACGAAAGCATCAATGCGTGCATAACCTTCAACTTTAAGTACGCGGGCAGCTTTTTCGAGTTCTTCTTTCACAACTGATGAAATTCTTCTATTTTCATCCTGGTCTTTTGAATAACGTGCAGGAGTGATATTCTGTCCCTGTCCTGCCAGAAATTTTTCTTCCAGACTTAAGACATCGCCTTCCGAGAGTGCTTCTGAAGCTTCAAAAACCTCGTATTCCAGATTACCATTCTCATCATAGAAGGTTAGCAAACCTCCGGTTACTTCCAGAAAACGGGAAGAACCTTTTTTGGTCACCAATTCTTCTATCAGAAAACAATTTTTATTTGGGAATTCTTCTTTGGGTTTAATCTTAAGCAAAGTAGCGGCTGCAGGAACCAACTCTTCCGTTTTCCGGAAAATCAGTTCCGCAAATGCGTGTAATTCATTTTCATTTCTGATAATCTTAACAGCAGAACTGCAACCATCATCAACAGGTTTTGCAATGAACGGAAAACTAAACTCCTTTAGCAACGATTCTTCCAATGCACTTGGATCATGTCGCCATTCGGTTTCGGAGACTACGCGATGATGTGCAGCATGGAGTCCGTTTTTCATCAGCAATTCATTGGTAGCAAACTTATCAATTGTAATTTGTGAAGTAGTAACACCCGATCCATTATAAGGAAGTCCAACCCGTTCTAATTTCGACTGCACTACTCCATCCTCTCCCGGTCTGCCATGCAAAGCAATAAAGACACCATCTACCATTTTTGCCAACTCTTCGTAAGTAACGGGCAAAGGTTCTGTAATGGTACCCGCTGCAGCATAACGTGAAGTAATGGCTGCACATTCATTCATTATTTGGGTGATGATGGAGTGTCTTTCAAAATGTTCAACCTTTTCACGAATATCATCGGCATTATCTTTTAGAAGGACATTCACCGGCAACACATGCAATTGATGTGCTTTATCGTTACCGGAAAGAAAAACCGGAACAGGCTGATAGCGATCGGAAGAAGATAATTTCTCATAAATATTACGTCCACTTTCAACAGAAATATGTCTCTCTGAAGAATAACCTCCCATTATAACTGCAATTTTTTTGCGGGTATTAACCGATGATTGCAGACTGGTGATATTTCTGTCGAGATGTTGCAACAACCAAGGAATTACTTTATACGATTTAATGTCACGAACACGGTTCACCAACGAAGCCCTGATAATGTAGGTGATGAATTGAGAAGGGTTCAGCCCTATTTCTGCAGCCTGATGGAAGAAGAAGGAAGAAGGCAGCATTCCTGAAGTTGTGTTCGGATCATTCAGTAAAATGGTTCCCTCAGGAGTGATAAATCCATCAATACGAGCATAAACATTAAATGCAAGTTTTGAAAAAAGATGCTGACATGCAGTTCTGATTCGTTGAATATCTTCATCAGGCAAATTAATGGGAGTAATTTTCCTGGATAAACCCGGAAGATATTTGGAACGATAATCGAACAATTCTTTTCCCTTTCTGATCTCAGTTGGAGGAAGTGCAACCGGAATTCCATCTAAATTCTCGATAACGATACAGGAGAATTCTTTGCCATTAATAAACTCTTCAATGATTACTTCACTTTCACTTTCGATACTTTCGATTAGTATTTCTTCTTCAGGTTCAGAAAACAGCTGATTCAGATTCGACAATAATTCTTCGGGATGGAAAATAATTTTACTGGAAATTTTCACCGGAATTCCTATGCCCTCGCGGATGTCGGTAAGCGTACGAACAAACTCTACTTTCTGATCGAATGAAAGTGCCTGCCATTCGGTATTTGATAAGCGGTAGGTGAAAAATGATTTCTCAATTGCTTTTTTAAATTTCACCGGGTCAGCATCCTGCAAAACAGAAATTCCTATGGATGAACCTTGATTTGCAGCTTTAACTACACAAGGGAATTTTATTTTTTTAACCAGATTATTAATTTCCTGTTCTGTACCTGCAGAACCAAACCAATCTTCTCTTCTGATGGTCTGATAGGCTGGAACCGTAAAACCGGCATTTTTCATCCATTCCTTTTGCAAGGCTTTGTTCATTCCAATGCACGATGAAAGAATACCTGATCCAGAATACGGAATTCTGTAATATTCTAACAATCCCTGAATACGTCCATCTTCACCATCACTTCCATGAAGGCACAAGAATGCAAAGTCGATTAATCCTGAAAGAGATGAAGGTTCGATGCGGGTACCAATTTTATGAATCAGCTTTAACTGATCCTGCAATGCCAGTTCGCCCAGACTTTCGGCATAAACCTGATATTCATTCGGAGAAGGTGGCACTTGCTCTGGGTGTGGATAAAAATCACGAATACTTCCCTTGTAAATGAATTCCCAGTTCATCAGGATAAAATTCCCGAAACTGTCAATAAATACCGGCACCGGATCAAAAAGTGCTTTGTCCAGATTATCATAAACAGTTCTTCCTCCGGCGAAAGAGATCTCTCTTTCCCGGGAAGCACCTCCGAAGATGACTCCAATTCTTGTTTTCATAGGTTACAAAATTAGCAAAACCATCCCTAAAATACCGGCTGAAAGTCCGACTTTTCAACGTTTTCGGTGTTCATAACAAAACAATGGAAAGGCATCTGGAAAAACGACTGTTGAGACGGCTTATTGCAACAATGTGTGATTTAGAAAAGCCACCAATTTATCCATTGCCATTCTTCTATGACTCAACCGGTTTTTGACTTCAGAAGAAAGCAATCCAAATGTTTGGGAATACCCTTCAGGAATGAAAACCGGATCATACCCAAAACCGGCATTTCCAACCTGTTTTGGAGCAATTGTGCCGTTAACAAACCCTTCGAAAAGGAATTCCCTATCACCTAAAACCAGGGCAAGGACAGCCACAAAACGTGCCTTTCTGTTTGTAACTCCCTCCATTTCAGCCATTAATCGATCAATATTTTGCTGATCACTGCTGCCCGGGCCTGCAAACCGTGCTGAAAAAACACCCGGACGACCATCCAGTGCTTCTACTTCCAGTCCGGAGTCATCTGCCAGGCAGTTAACTGCAAACTTATTACTGATAAACCGGGCTTTGATCAAGGCGTTTCCTGAGAATGAATCGGCAGTTTCAGGGATATCTCCTGTAAACCCCAACTCCTTCATACTCACTATTTCGAAACTTTGAGGCACCATCTGCCGTATCTCAGTTAATTTAGAAGAATTGCCTGAAGCAACAACCAATTTAAAATTCATTTGCAGATAGCATTTTACTAAATTTGTTCCAGTTAACTAACCTCCAAAACTACAAAAATGCGCCATAGCATTTTATCTTTGCTCATCTGTTTCCTTACCGTACAGATATCAAAAGCTCAATGTCCAACCACTGGCTTTGCCATGCCTGACAGTGTTTGTGCAGGACAATCGTTTCAAATTACCAATAGCAGCACTACCGGATTAAGTTATCAATGGGATTTGTGCAATGGTGATTTGAGTCGAATTCCAACCGGACAAAATCTGGGTAATATCGGGCCTCTTACTTTCCCTCAGCAAACCAAAGTAGTAACTGATAATGGAAAGTACTACATTTTTATTGCTAACTATGTAAACGGCAATCTTTTACGTTACGATTTCGGCACTTCTTTAGACAATACTCCGGTAGTTTACAATTATGGAAATTTTACCGCTTCACTGAATCAACCCATTGCTTTGGATGTTATCAGAGATAATGGAATCTGGTATGCTTTGGTTGCCAACAATTCGAATAAGAAGCTTTTCCGGATAAATCTTGGAGCACTCATTGAAGCAAATATTTCAAGCGCAACCGACCTGGGACTTTTTGGATTGAACAACCCAAAAAATCTGCGAATTGCAAAAGATGGAAATAACTTCCACGTTTTCGCAACCAATGAACTTGGTAATGATCTGATCAGAATTGATTTTGGAACATCCATTGCGAATACACCAACAGGGTTCACCGCCTTGAACAATGCATTATTTGTTTCAAGCTGGGGATTTGATGTCGCCTATGACTGCACGCTCAGTAAATATGTAGGCTTTCTCTTAAGCTATTCTCAAAGCAAATTACACATTCTCGACTTTGGCACTTCGCTTTCCAATGCCCCAACTATTGCAACTACCATCAACACCTCACAGAACCCAAGTGGAGCGCAATTGATTCGTGATGGTCAAAACTGGCATTTAATGCTTGCCATTTTCGGATTAAATCAATTGCAGAATTTCAAAATCGGCAACAACCTGCTTAACACTCCGGTTTCCATATTTGCTGATACTGTTGGAGGGATAAAGAGTCCTCAATCGATGTCTGTTTTCAAAGATTCATCCCGATTTTATGCATTTACAACAAACACTTCTCCAAGTTCATTTTCAAGAATAAAATGGCCCGAAACCTGCACTTCAAATCCTATCTTCTCGACTGACCCAACAGGCATTCAAGCTGTTGCCGGTGGAGGTGGATTTCAGCAAATTACTTTAACTGCAACGGCAGCAAACGGAGCAACCAATTCATTTACTGACAGCATTTATGTTAGTCCTACCCCTACTCCTTTTTTTACGGTTGCTTCTGCTTGTGAAGGATTTCCTGTTCAATTCTTAGATTCCTCCTATATCAATCCCGGTACCATAGGATCATGGACCTGGGATTTTGGTGATGGGACTGCAGGAAGCTCTGTTCAGAATCCCATTCACAACTATGCTTCAAACGGTAGTTTTCTGGTAACCCTCAATGCGTCCAGCACCGCCGGATGTACAGCGGTGTTCAGCGATAGCATCACAATCAGTCCTGTTCCAGATGCCGATTTCTCTTTTGCAAACAATCAATGTCAGGGATATCAGGTTAATTTTAATGACTTATCACAGGCATTTGGTTCCAGTACTATTATTTCCTGGAGTTGGGATTTTGGTGACGGATCACCTTTGGTATTCGTACAAAATCCTATTCACAGTTTTGATACCACAGGAACTTTCTCTGTAAAACTATTAGTCACTACCAACAGTGGATGTGTCGACAGTCTGATAAAAAATATTACAATTTTACCAACTCCTGTTGCTGATTTTGCAGTCGCATCTACATGCGTTGGCGAAACTGCATCCTTTACCAATTTAACACAAATTTCAGGTGGCGGAAGTATTAATTACAACTGGAATTTTGGTGATGGTGGTGTTTCAGTTTTAACAAATCCTATTCATCAGTATACTGCTTTAGCAGGTAATTATCTGGTACAGTTAATTGCCACTGCAACAAATGGATGTAGTGATACCATAATCACAGACATCCGAATAGCAAACAAACCAACTCCACAATTTTCATGGACACCATTGACTATTTGTCAGGGTAATCAGGTAACCTTCGCTAACAGTTCATTTGGAACAGGAATCGACACCATTTCAAATTACATATGGAGTTTTGGAGATCTCACCACATCTACTGATGAAAATCCATTCCATGTTTATGCCGACACCGGAAGTTTCACAGTAACATTAACAGCTATTGCGCCTATTGATTGTGAGAATTCAATTTCGCAGTCTGTTTCTGTTATTCCAGGCCCTTCAGCAACATTTACGTTCAACAATGTTTGCCTCAACGGAACAACCACATTCAATCCATCTGTAACAACACCTCCCGGAACACAAATCGATTCTATAGTTTGGGATTTTGGTGATGGTACAACATTCACGGGACTCACTTCACCCGGGCATATTTATCTCGCGCCCGGCTCCTATTATGTTCAAATGACTGCCTACAATGACATACAATGTACGGGTAGTTTTGGTGACACTGTTGTTGTTTACCCTCTTCCACAGGCCGCATTTGTAACCACCAATTTATGCAGTGGATCAGATGTTATTTTCGATGGCACATCTTCTTCCGTGAGTGGCGATTCGCTTACCAGCTGGATATGGAATTTTGATGGATTGGGAACAGCTTCCGATTCAATTGCGAATTTTACATTTGCACAAAGTGGAACTTACGATGTTACACTTATTGCCGGCACTATACATGGCTGTACCGATACCATTGTAAATCCTGTTACTATTTTGCAGGCACCTGATTTTGATTTTACATTTACTGACCCTTGCCTTGGAGGAACTTCCGTATTCACTTTCATATCAAATATCACACCTGCACCTTCAGCAACCATGCTCTGGGACTTTGGAGATGGTAGTCTGAGCAGTTTGCAAGCACCTATCCACACCTATGGATCAGCTGACACATTTGATGTAAAATTGCAGGTCACTTATGCAAGCAATCTATGTTCTTCACAGTTGGTAAAACAATTGATCATAAAACCTATTCCAGATGCCGGATTTGCGGTAACCAACAACTGCGTAAACCTTCCGCTCAATCTCACTGACACGTCATCAGTAATGAGTGGCTCCTTAGTTTCATGGAACTGGGATTTAGGAACTTTAGGAAATTCCAACTTACAAAATCCGGTGATCAGTACTTCAGTTGGAGGAACTTATCCCGTCATATTAACAGTGACTTCCAACGAAGGTTGTTCTGCTACGGCCACAGGATCAATGGTAGTCTTTGCTCAACCGGAAGCTGCATTTGTCCCCGACCCTATTTTTGGTTCACCACCACTTACTGTAAATTTCATTAACAACACCCTTGGCGGGATAAATTATGAATGGACCTTTGGTGATGGCTCCATTTCATCTATAAATGCTCCTACTCATGTATATCAGGATACTGGAAATTACAACATAACAATGATTGCCTTCAGTGCTGAAGGTTGTCGCGATACAGCTTATTCTTCAGTATCAGTATTGATTCCCAAGATGGATATTCAGGTAAGAAAAATAGGAATAACTCAACAAAATGGATTAGTACGTCTTTCTGCAGAAATTGTCAATGTGGGTAATGTAGTTGTCAATGAAATTGCTATTACCGGAGTTATTGAAAACGGCTCTGTGTTGGTCGAGGAATACAACGGGACATTATCGCCCGGACAATTACTGAATTATAACTTTATTTCAAGCTATGAGATAGATGATAATTTTACACCCGGTTACTATTGTGTGGAAGCACTCAATACGACTGGTTCGCAGGATGTGAATCTGGCTAACAATAAAAAGTGTGCCGTTGCAAATGCCGATTTTGAAATATTTACAGCATATCCGAATCCATTTGACAGTGAATTGCAGGTGAATTTCAATATTGGTGCTGATGGTTTATACGAAGTAAAACTATATGACCAAACAGGAAAACTCGTGGCACATACCACAGACAATAAAGGCTTGAGAGGATTTAACAGCGCAAAACTGGATACCAGAAGTGTCTCAAAAGGAACTTACAACCTGGTGATAATTTTCAGAGATGAGCAAAGGTCTGTTACTACCCTAAAAATCAAATAACCGGGTTTTTAAACTTTGGCAATTCGGGTAAATTCCGGTTCATAAAAGGAAGCTTCGAAAGGAAGTACCTGGAGCCGCGTTTATGAATGAAAAGTGGAAGATGCATCATAATATTCCAAAGAATAACTCCTTTATGTTTGAATCTGGCGCTTTTAAAAGATTGAAGTAAAATATCTATTTTTTGTTCAATCAGAAACTCATCAATTTCGGCAACTACAGAGGCATCAGGTTTTTCGTTCTTTATAAATTCGTTCCGCAACATATCAAGTGTTTCCAGGGCTTCATTTAAAAGCCTGTAAGAAACATTAAAGCTGATTCTGTTGATCATTACTTTATGGAGGAAAAAATCGAAGCGTTTATTGAAATAATTTTCGATATTCCTCGCTGAAATTTTGGTATGTGTTGAAATCTGAATTTTTTCGAACTTATAAGAAACACTTTCAGGATTCATTCTCAGGAAATACAGCGGTGATGCATAGTTTTTGAAACGGTATCCATCAGCAAGCAATCGTGAAAATATTTCATAATCTTCAGAGTGGATGTATTGATCATCGAAGGGATTGGCTTTGAAAACCGATGCTTTGACTACAACACAAGGATGGTTAACAGGAGTGCAAAAGAAAGAAACGAATTGAAGCGATTTTGATTGCAATGCTTTGGGATGTGCTTGCCTTTTGACAAATCCATCATAAGAAAAATAATAAAATCCGGCAGAGATAACATCAAGTTTCGGATCCAGTTCAAATTCATTTACCAGCATTTTTATTCTGTCGGGATGAGAAATATCGTCTGCATCCATACGGGCAATGAAATCACCTGTTGCTAACTTCACTCCTTTATTCAGCGTTTTAATAAGCCCCATATTCCTTTCATTGAATACGGGAACGATACGCGAATCAATTGCACTATATTTATTTATAAGTTCAGCAGTGTTATCTTTAGAACCATCGTCAATCAATAAAATTTCAAGATTGGTATAGCTTTGATTCAATACCGAATCAACTGCTTCCTGAAAATAAGCAGTAGCATTATAGCAAGGCATTAAAACAGTAACTTTCTTTCCTCCGGTCATGCTTCAGAATAAAGTTGTTCTAACTTATGAATCTTAGTTCTCACATCGAATCGTGTCGCAACGACTTTGTAACCATTTGAGACCAACTGCTCAAGTGAAGGTCCCTTATCGAGTATAAATTGAATAGCTTCGGCAACTTTCTCTTTATTTTTGAATGGGACTACCAGACAATTTTCTTTATCCACCGCAAATTCAGGAGCAACACCAGAAAGAGAAAACACGGATGGAATTTCGGAGGCTAAAGCTTCCAGATAAATCTGTCCGAATGCTTCCGCAGAAGCAGTTATTGGTATATGAACAAAGCAGGAAAATAATTTGTAGAGAGCAGCAATATCGTTTTCGAAAACAATTAGCCGGTACCTGGATTCATCCAAATCATTAAGCAAGTTCATTACTTCCTGCTTATAAGATCCGGAAGCATTTGCAAGAATCAAGACTGCATCGGGATGAGTCTTAAGAACATCCTTAAAAGCGGGAATCAGGTATTGTAAACCTTTTAATTCAATAAACCTGCTTATTACGCCAACAACAGGTTGCTCAGGTAAGATACCATACTTTTCACGAAGCTTATTAACCCGATCGACATTTACTGCTCCTGGCTTATAATCGTCCATGTCAATTCCATGGTGGATGAGTCTGACTTTCTCCGGATTTACATGCTCATAATTCAAGAGAATATTTTCAACATTTTTACTGATGGCTACAATCTTAGTCGTTAGCGAATTAATGAGTTTGTCGTATTTAACTGCACCAGGAAACCACACATGATGAAAATCGGAATAATGACGTGTTGTGATACGATGTTTAACACCAGCGAAACGTGCGGCCAACATTCCTGCGAGGGTCCCTTCAAATAAATGAGCATGAACAATATCATACTTATTTCTTAGCATTAACAAAAACAACTTGTATGTTAATGAAGGTAAATCTTTCTTCCCACTGTAAGTAAAATGATGGCATGGCACATTATGACTTTCCAGAAACTGATGCATAAAGGAACCTTTAGCATTAATCAAAGCAAACTCCAGTTCAAATGCATCACGATTTATAAAACGCACAAACCATTCATGCTCCTGCGCTTTAGAAATATTAAAGAGTACCGTTAGAACCTTCTTTTTCATTTCAATGCTGCCAGAGGTTGGTTAATTTTTTCAAAGATCACTCTTAGCAATTCATTATAGTCAATCGATTGCAAATAAGTATTTACAGCTTGTGTGTCAAAGTTCAGCTGATTGGAATACCCTTTAAGAATCAATTCAAAATATTCATCCTGAGTGGTGACATTGTAAATTGCTTTATTTTGAAGGGAGCCAATTTCGCAATCGATATTAGAGACAATGCTTTTACCGGCTGCCAGATAACTGATTACTTTTAATGGTGACCGAAGGTTATTTCGGTCATGACGGGAATTATCGTATGCAATGATACCAATGCTGCATGCCTGCAGATGTTTTCTGAATTCTACCGGGGGCATCGGACCAAGCCAGGTTACTCCTTCAATGGAAAGCAATTTTTGAAACTGTTCCTTCTTTTGAGCATCTCTGGTAGTATCGGGACCTATGAGGACCAGTTTTCGGGGAAACTTATTTGCCAATACCTGAAGAAATAATAAATCTATTTCATCAGAGATAGTTCCAAGTAAAAGTATAGAATCGTGAGAGATCAGTTTTTGAATATCTGCATCAGATTCCTGAACCTGAAAAAACTGCGTATCAGCACCCTGCCCTATCTGAATTACATTTTTATTTAATTTCCGGTAATGTTCAATAAACTTCGGACTTGTAATAATAACCAGATCGGCTGCCAATGATTGCTCTACATCCAAATGGCTTCCGGCAATAGGGTCAACCACATGGTATATGTGTTTTATATTTTTATTCTTTCGAAAAGTATAGAATGACCGAAACGGATCGAAGTGCCATAAAACGGAAATTGCACCATAACCGTTTTTCTTCATCAGGTTATTGCAAAGCGATTCGTTTACAGCATCATTAATCTTAAGAGCAACTTTACCTAAAAATGATGGTAAAAAATTAAAGTATCGAATTACTGTAAGAGTGTCACTGACTTTCTTCACTTGTTGTTTCCAGGAAAACAAATTTCGAAAGGCCCATGGTTCAGGTGGATCAAAGTAAACAACCTGATATCTTTTTGATAATTGAAAGGCATAATGTAACTGGGTATGCCAGATAGGTCCCCACGGTTCGTCGGAGGTAACAACCACTACTTCATTTGATGTGTGAGCAGTCCCCATACCGTTGTCAACAATTATGACCTGTTAGTCAGGTTTAAATCGACATAAATAATTGTTGAAACACTGCCTACTATAATATTTTTACCAATCGCTTCATAGCCCATTTCCTGTAAAAAATTATACGTTTCGGTTTTAACAACATCCGAGAGAGAGAACACATGATTTTGTTCGATTGCAATAATTTTGGGACGATTCAATTGAAAATTGATTGAATTTAACACTTCCAATTCAAATCCTTCAGCATCAATATTTAAAAAATCGACTGACTTTCCGGCAGGTAAATGTTTATCAATCACTGATTGAAGTGTTACAACCGGCAATTCAACAGTGCTGGTAACTTTTTCAAAATACCCGTTTTCAACCAATGTTTCTTTAGAAAAAGTATTCATTTTAGGTTCATTGGCAAGAATATAATATTTTAATGTTCCCGGCTTATTACCAATTCCAAGCTCCAGATTTATATCACCCGGACGATATTGATTAAACAAGGCAGCTGAACCGGGACGCGGATCTATATTAATTCCTTTCCAGCCATTTCTATGTAGAAGGTTGGTGTTGGAACCATACTGTGGATGATAAGCCCCCACATCTATAAAAAAGCCATTATTTAATAAAATGATTGATTTAATAATCGCAAAAACATTTAAATCTTCACCGCTTTGAGAGTAGTGAATGCCGGGTTCAAACGGACCGTATATTAATTTCTTGACTAACTTTTTCAGAAACATAAGCCTGTTTGGTTACCGGTTATTGAACATTGATATTTACTTTTCCAGGGTATACTGTATTAATTTTAGGATTCAAAAACTTACCGGTACCAAATACATCTTTAGGTTCAAGCTTAAAGCTTAAGGCATTTTCAATAGTGTCTTTGTACTTTGCTTCATCTCCAAATTGCAGGTCAATGTAGTAAGTACCGTCGCCATAAACAGGGAGCACATCCATTTCAAATACAACAGTACCTGCACCACTTTTATTTGCCTGGAGTCTGAGCCCCAGATCATGGTTCGTTATATTAACCATCGATTGGAAATAACTGTCTTTAATGACCATTCTGAATCCAACTTCAGCATCGGGAGCCATGCCGGCAAAGTCAAATTCACCTTTAAACGGCCCTCCGGGGAAAAAGAGGTAGTTAGGTTTTCCATCACGAATAAGCCGTGCTTCAACCAAACCTGATTGTTTAATTTTCTTGGATGGATGTTGTTCCAGATTGAATACTCCGGGCTGTTCTTCAAAAGAACTTGAAATACTCATATAATGATCAATACCATGAGCAACATCGCCATGATACCGAACCTGACCTTTATCGAGCACCAGCACTGAAGAACATAGTGATCTGATAGCAGCCATATTGTGGCTTACAAACAAGATTGTTCTTCCGTTTTTGGTAACAGTTTCAATTTTATCGAGACATTTTTTCTGGAAATCCATATCACCAACCGCAAGAACTTCATCGATTACTAAAATTTCAGAATCGAGAAATGCAGCAACAGAAAAAGCGAGCCTCAATTGCATACCACTTGAATAATGTTTCAATGGTGTATCAAGAAATTTTTCCACACCGGAAAAATCCACAATTTCATCAAACTTATTCTCAATTTCCTTTTTCTTCATTCCCAGGAGAGAACCATTAAAAAAGATATTCTCTCGTCCCGTAAGTTCCGGATGAAAGCCTGTACCAACTTCCAGCAAACTAGCCATTCTGCCTCTGGTAATAATTTTACCTTTGGTGGGTGGTGTGATCTTCGATAAAATTTTGAGTAAAGTAGATTTACCCGAGCCATTACGACCGATAACAGCTTTCGATTCTCCCGGATTAACAGAAAAAGTCACATCCTTCACTGCCCAAAAATCCTCATCGCTGTTTTTGCCCAATTTGTACAACCCCGACAATCGTTCACGCAAACTGAGGTATCCACCAGCATTGTGGTGGATTTTGAACATTTTGGAGATATTATTTATTTCTAAAATACTTGACATTTTTTGAAGCAGTCTGCCTGTGTAATTGAAGTGGTTAGGATTGAAGTACTAAAAGATAATTCAGATTAAGATTTATTTTTAAACAATATCAGCAAAATAAGTTTCAGAACTTTTAAAGTATAACACTCCACCAATAAAATAGACAATCGCACAACATGCAGAAATTATCACCATATTCCAATCAGGTGGCACATCAGAAATTGCACTTCTAAGCAACGTTATTGCACCTGATAAAGGATTAATTGCCAATAAATACTTTGCCCAGGCTGATGTTACAATTGATACAGGGTATATTACAGGCGAAACAAACAACAACACTTGAATTGTGTACGGAATAACATATTTAAAATCCCTGTATTTGATATTCAATGCGGCCAGAAATGTTCCTAATCCGAAAGTGGTTAATGCAGTAATTAGAAGTGCCAGAATAAGTGCTCCGGTAACTTCAAAAACATTTACATTAATACCATAGTAAAATAGAAGCACCAGATAAATAGTTAGTGCCATCAGGAAATCAAATAACGTTACCATTACCGACGATAAAGGAATTATTAGTCGCGGGAAATATATTTTCTTGATGATGTGGGCATTATTGATGATACTATTGCTGGCAGAAGTTAATCCGGAAGAGAATATATTCCACATCAACAATCCCGTAAATACAAAAATGGGATAAGGAATTGAATCAGATGGTACCCCTAATTTCTTTCCAAAGAAAAAAGTAAACAACACCATCATCAATATGGGTTGCATCACTGCCCATGCGAAACCAAAAAAAGTTTGCTTGTACCTGACTTTAATATCGCGCCAGGTATAAAAATAAAATAACTCCCGGTATCGCCATAATTCGTCGACTCCAAAACCAAGTTTTGCTACTGGTTTTATTTCGTATTCAACCATAATTTTTAGTCAGTTTCATGTAGAAACGGAGGCAAATTTAATTTTAAATATCTGTATTGACTAAAAATATGTACTTTGGTCACACCAAAGAACCTATTTTTAATCTTAATTTATTGACTATCAACACTATGAGTAAAGGAAGCATGCTGCATTCACTAATCTTGAAACTACCTTATTTCGGGAACAAGATACGTCTTTTAGAGAGTTGTGGATATCAACCCGGTCACTATTATAGCCCAATTCCCGATTTGGAAGATATTCGTAAAAGAAAATCGGTGATTTTTAAGAAATCGGACATTGATTTAAAAGGCATAAATCTTCGTCAAGATGCTCAATTTGAATTACTTAATTCGTTTAAAGAATTCTACAAAGACATCCCATACGATTTTGAGAATGCAACAAAAACAGATACCCGCTATCAGGTAAAAGGTGCCTGGTATCGTTATTCGGATGTGGTAATGTTATATGGCATGTTGCGACATTTTAAACCCAAAAGAATCATTGAAGTTGGATCCGGATATTCATCGGCGGTAATGTTGGATGTTAATGATCTGTTCATGAATAAAGAATGTGCCATGACCTTTATTGATCCCTATCCGGAAAGGCTATTGGGATTATTAAATGAAAATGACAAAAAGCAGCACCGGATTCTGGCTAATATTATTCAGGATGTAAACTTGGACCTTTTCAAAACCCTTGAGGCAAATGACATATTATTTATAGATTCATCGCATGTTTCGAAAACCGGAAGTGATTTAAACCACTTACTTTTCGAAGTGTTGCCCTTACTTAAGCCCGGGGTAATCATTCATTTTCATGATATTTACTACCCATTCGAGCTTCCTGAACATTGGGTTTTAAACCGAAAATGGTTCTGGAATGAGAATTATTTGTTGCGGGCATATTTGACAGATAACCCAACTTACCAAATCATCAATTTCAATTCTTTCCTTCATGCGGAATATCGCAATTGGTTAAGTGATAATATGCCTGCCTGCTTAATTGATGATAAAGATTGTGGAAGTATTTGGTTGCAAAAAGTTTAATGCTTCCGGATTTCTTGCTACTTTTGAAAATTATTTGAATCGCATATGTGTGGAATTGCCGGTTTTTACTCCCTGAAGAACAGTTTTTCGAAAAATGATGTTCAGGTTATGACTGACAGCATCCGTCACCGCGGACCTGATTCAGAAGGTCAGTTTTTTGATGGGATTTGTGGACTTGGACATCGCCGACTCAGCATAATCGATTTATCTGACCGTGCTTCTCAACCAATGTATTCGGCTAACGACAGGTATGTTATCGTTTATAATGGTGAAGTTTACAATTTTCAGGAAATCGGGGCAAAACTGAACAAATCGGGGCCTAACGAAGCAGGACATAAATTTAAATCTTCCAGTGATACCGAAGTAATTCTGGAAGCATTTATCCAATATGGAACTGATTTTGTTCAGGAATTAAATGGCATGTTTGCTTTCGCCATTTACGATAAAGAAAAGAAAGATCTTTACTTATACCGCGATCGTTTAGGAATTAAGCCAGTTTATTTTTATTGGGATGGAATTGATTTCGCTTTTGCTTCCGAACTCAAAGCAATCAAGAAACTTGCTAACCTGAAGTTTGATATTAATGAGACTGCTGTCAGAAAATTTCTGCACATGGGATACATACCGGCGCCTCATTCCATCTATAAAAACGTTTTCAAATTAAGAAGCGGAAGCTGGTTGAAAATAAACAGCTCTGGCATTGAAGTTAAGAAGTACTGGAGTTTAAGAAATAAGATTTCCAACAATGTAATTACTGAAAAAGATCAGGCACTTGTAAAACTTAGTGATTTACTCATCAGCTCGGTTCAGTATCAATTGAAAAGTGATGTTCCATTTGGTGTTTTTTTAAGTGGAGGAATTGATTCGAGTCTCGTAACAGCTCAAGCCGTTATGCTTTCAAGTGTTAAGGTCAACACATTCTCCA
>CAUJFJ010000027.1 GCA_963169675.1 Bacteroidota bacterium | reverse complement strand
TTTTGTGTTTTGTGCTACTGATACTGGTTACTATTTCCATTTTCTTTACTTATTCCAGAGGGTCGGTCTTTGTTTCACTTGCTGCAATTCCCCTGCTCTTTTATTTTTCTGGTGCACGAAAAAAACTGGTATTGTACGGGAGTATTGCACTGTTGTTAATCTCGCCGATTATATTCACCGGAGTATTTTCTTCTTCCGGAGGAAATTCAACTACTGCATACATTAATCCGAAATTAAAATATACCGATCCGCTTTCTAATATCACCGCTGTTTTTAGCAGCAGTTACATGGATAATACCATGCAATTTTCAAGGGGATTGGTATTAACAGAAATTGGTGGAAACTTAATCAGTTCATTCAAAATATTAGGGTATAGTCCGGCCCAGGAGTTCGCTCTTGAAAAAGCAGCTACCAAATTATTCGGCTCCAATACGCCTATCAATAACCTGCCTATCATAAATGATGTTTACTGGGTGGCATTCATTATCTATTATGGCATTGCCGGATTGGTATTATTTTATCTTATACTGTATAAAATATTTGCTGCTTCCATGTTAGTTTTCCGGCAGAGTCCTGATCCTTATTTCCGGCTGTTTGCCCTGGCAATGGCGGTATTGGTAATTGTGGCAATTCCTTATTCTCTGATATTGCGGACTTTTGTCTTTCGTTCCTTCGGATTTTATTTTTGGATGATCGCAGGATTGGTATTTTCAGAATGGAGAAGGCTGAAACAGGAGCAACGTAAATTGGCTGCAAATCATCTTTCCAATTAAAACCTGAATGGCATCCGCGCAAAGCAAATTATGAAAATTATATTGGTACATAAGTTCTGGAGGAAAGTTGGAGGTGCTGAAGTTTACTTTCAGGATGTGGCCAGGATTTTACGTAAAGAAGGTCATGAGGTAAAAATTTTCACTACCGATTATGATGCTGAAGATTCCAAAGATGTTTTTGTGCGTGATGAAAATGTAGTGTTTGGTACCGCTGTCGATTACCTGAATGGCTCCATACTTGATAAAATTAAAGCCATTCCTGAAGTTATTTATTCACATGCCAATAAAGAGCAATTTCGTCAATTACTGAAATCGTTTCAACCTGATATTGTGCATGTGTTTGCCATTTACATTACCATCACACCAAGCATTCTGGATGCATGTTCTGAAGAAGGTATTCCGGTAGTGATGTCGTGTAACGATTACAAGCACATCTGTCCTAATTACCGTTTATTTCATCATGGGAAAATATGTGAGGATTGTAAAGGAGGTAAATTTTATAAGGCCATTGTAAATAATTGTTGCAAGCATTCCCGTGCTGTTAGTATACTGAGTGCTGTAGAAGCGTATGTGCACGATCGTCGAAATATCTGGAAAGGAAACGTGCATACTTTTTTGTTCGAGAGTTTGTTTATGCTAAACAAGACGGCTGAATTCTGGGGTGAAAAAGCCGCCCGACTTGAGTTTCTGGGCAAACCATTCAATGCTACCTTGCATGCTTATTCGGCAATAGCCAAAGACTATTTGTTGTTTATCGGACGGTTATCGGATGAAAAGGGCGTTGATATTTTATTGAGTGCTATGAAACTCGTTCCGGAGGCTAAATTGCTCATTGCAGGGAATGGAAATTACAGAGAGGTTTTGGAGCAGCAAATGGCTAAAGAAAACATCACTAATGTTACTTTTTTAGGTCCAAAATGGGGCGAAGAGCTGGAGATATTATTACGTGAATGTCGTTTTGTGGTGGTGCCTTCCATCTGGTATGAAAATTTCCCTTATGTAATGATGGAGGCCTACTCCAGAGGTAAGGCTGTGATTGGCAGTGACAAAGGAGGGATTCCTGAATATATTGAACATGGTGAAACAGGATTTGTCTTCCCTTCCCACGACTCCGAAAGTCTGGCAAATTATATCCGGATTTTGTGGAATGACCCCGAAAAATCCCTTAAAATGGGCCTTTCTGCCAAACAATTTGCAGATAGTAACTTCAATGACAGCACCTTTTACCAACGTTTAATGCAGATTTATCAAAAAGTCACTGGTAAATTCATGAAAAAAACCGATTTTACAGCCTGAAAATGGCAACGCCTCTTATGTCAGCTCAACGGATACCCAAATTAGCAAATCTTATCATTGCCGGAGTCAATAAAGCAGGCTCAACCTCTTTATTCCATTATTTGTGTGAGCACCCCGATATTTCGGGATCAAAAGATAAGGAGACCTGTTATTTTTTGCCATTGCTTTATGATGAACCAATTGAACCGATTGCAGCTTATGAAGAGCAATTTGCACATTGCAAAAACGAAAAGTACCGTTTAGAAGCAACACCGGCATATGTTTTCGGTGGGAATAAAATTGCAGACAAAATAGTTGATACTTTAGGTCCTGTTAAAATATTAATTATACTTAAAGATCCTGTCGACAGACTCATTTCTTTTTATCGGAGGAAAAAGGCTACTTTTCAGTTACCTGAACAAATGGATTTTGCAACTTATGTAAAAGCATGTTTACAAAAGTCGAATCGTGAACTTGATTTGCACGAAAATCAGATTTATACCGGTGTTTATTTGGGATTGTATCACCGTTTTCTCGAACCCTGGCTGCAACGTTTTGGTGATGATATAAAAATAGTTTATTTCGATGATCTCAAACAGGATTCCCGACTGTTTATGAAGGACATCTGCAACTGGCTCGAAATCGACGATGAATTTTATGATACTTTTGAATTTGATGTCAAAAATAAATCACTAAATTATAAAAATCGCGGACTGCATCGGATTGCAGTGGCAGCGAATAATGCGGGACAACGTTTTTGGAGAAATAATCCACATTTTAAAAAGCGAATCCTGAATGTGTATTACAAAATGAATGGCGCATCATTCCGTAAAAATGAAATTGATGCCGACACAGTAGCAATGATTCGCAAGTATTATCAGGAACCTAATATGAAACTGGCGGGTATGCTTCAGAATTATGGCTATACCAATTTGCCAAAATGGCTCGAGCCTGAAAATGTGAGTGAACTGGCATGATTGCTCAATTAACAAGGGAGTACATCAGTAATTCATTCTCCAAAACTTACATCCGATTACTCTCTTATTTTTTCTTTGAAGGTCGCCCCGCAACCACCAGTGGCCGATGGTTTAATCCAATTACTTTTTTCTTTCTGTGTAAAGCAAGTTCTTCTAAAATAATTCCTTCAGCAAAAAATCCTGTTTTTATTACCGGAACAGGTCGTAGCGGGTCAACTATTCTTGGAATGGTTTTATCGGTACATCACCAACTTGGATTTATGAATGAGCCCAAAGCAATTTGGAATGTGGCTCATTATGAGGATGATTTAATTGGCAGCTATTCAAAAACAGAGGGGCGATTTTATCTGTCAGCAACTGATGCCGATGCAAGTGTAAAGCAAAAAGTGCTGGGAATTTATTCAACATTTCTTCGACTTACCGGAGTAAACTTTGTAGTCGACAAGTACCCCGAAATGATTTTCAGAATCCCGTTTTTGAATGCCATCTTCGACAAGCCAAAATTTATTTTTTTGTACCGAAATGCAGCTGAGACAATTTCTTCTACAGCCAAATGGTCGGCTGATCACCATGATGTAGCAACATCTGAAAATTGGTGGGGTGTTGAAAACAGAAAATGGAAATTAATTCTCAATCAACTGGTGTCTGTCGATGAATACCTGGCGCCACATCAGCATCTTATTAATGGTTTAACCACAGAATCGGATAAGGCCGCCGTAGAATGGATTCTGACTATGAATCAGGGATTGAAAATGATGCAACAGTTTCCTGATCAGGTGTTGCCGGTTTCGTATGAAGCACTGACTACCAATGCTGCAGCAACGCTTGAAAAAATCAACCAATTTTGCGGATTAGAATCAGATTCTGGAATGCTTAATTATGCACAAAAAGTTTTGCATCCCTCCAAAGGAAATCCGAATGTTGAGGTGCACGCAATACTGCAGCCGGCAATTTCGGAATTGTCGTTGAAGCTTGGTTATACTGCTTAATTTCCTTCGATTAAAGTAACCGAGTAGGGTTCCAGATTTACCATGCTTCCGGAACCTCCTGCAAGTTTCACATCACCATCTTTGGCAATTTGTTTAAGAGGTCCTGCATATTTTTGATTCCATGTAATACTTCCTGTTAATAGTCCGGAGCAATCTATTTTTTTAGATTCGGAAGATAAGTTTATTACAATGACACTTTTTCCTTTTGCGTGAGATACCATCCAACCATTCAATGCAGGATACTTCTGACCACGTGAGGCTGCAAGCTGGGGATTTCCCGGAAATTGTAATTTAGTTGCAGTGCCGCCATGCTTTAAAAATTTACCGGCCAACTCCAGCGTATGTCCGGGAGCCGTTAGTGTTAATGGTGTTGTGGGTTGCTTCTTTACTGCTTTGTCGAGTCCCTGCGCATTGTTGTAAATGGCTGCAAATTGAGCCGAAGTTGTCAGGTTGTGATAGCAAAACAATTCTGTAAGCGGATTTTCCATAAACATTAACGTTTGAGAAATTGCATACAAGCCATGTGTCCAGGTGCCGGCAACAACTCCTTCTTTCTCAAATAAATTGTATTCTGTAATCCAGGCTTTCATACCTGGAGGCAATAACTTATAATCATAAGTAGAGGCACTGTTCCAGCGGGCAAATGGGTTGCCCAGAATAATACCTACGCTACCTGGTTTTTCGAATGCTGTCTGATAGCTTTCACTTGGTGAAACGCCATCTTCATCATCATCATCGGCAGGAGCGGCTTTGGCGGCTGCTTTAGCCAGAAATTTTAAACCGGAGCCACCATAAACGTGGAAGGTCATTCCATCGGCATTTTTCACATTTTGAATCACTTGAGAATTCCAGTTATCGGTGCGGGCCTGATGTTTTTTCTCCTTCTGACCGGCACTTTCACGTGATGAATAACCAACCACAGCGACTTTTACTCCGGGAAATTCTTTTTTAATAGCCTCAATCCAGGAATTTGCCTCCTGAACGTAACTTGCTCCGGTAGGAAACCTGCTTACATAATAGGATTCACCGATATAAAGTTCGTTATCGAGTTCTACAAAAGCCACTTTCAATCCTATCGATTTGGCATAACGCAACATCTCCATCTGATAGCTTAGTTCGGAGTTGACCATATTCAAAACGAATACAGGATTTGCTCCGGTTTGATCGCAGGCAAATTTCAAGTCATCCAGTAAAATCGGACTTTTTGGGATATTGCTCCATTCTTTTTTCAGCGTTTTCACATTCATCAGCCATCCTGTTTTCCAATCCCAGAAACTGGCAACGGTACCACCGGGATAACGAATCAGTTTTGGGTTGAGGGAGGCAACTTTTTCAGCAAATCCGGGTGTTTTCCACGATGGCCCTCGCATCATTTGGGCATTGAAACCATTCAGATGATCATTCACCTGAAAAGTAACTTTGTCGGCAGTAACTTTTATGACTGAAGCAGAAATGGCAGCATTGCCACTTTGATTTTTTGGTTTCTTACCTGCTTGTCCCTTGCAGCCCGTTGAAGTGAAAAGCAATGCAATGAGGAAGAGTTGGCTGATTATGGTGTGATGGAATCTGTTCATGATAGGAAATATTTCTTCAAAAGTAAAAAAAAGGTTTCAAAACGCGGGTTTTCATAGTCAATTGCAGCTAATTCAGCCTTTTGCAGGTCAAAGGTTTTGCCATTGCCGGCTTTTTCTCATCTTTGCAGACTAAGATGTTTCTATTTATCACAGGCAACAGCCGATCGGGGACTACCATGATGTCGAGAATACTTGGCAATCATGCTGATGTTTTTACATTTCAGGAATTACATTTTTTTGATGAATTAGTAAAAGGTGAGCCCACGGATGTTTTATCGACTGAACAATCATTGCACTTGTATTGCAAATTATGTGCTGTGCAACGAAATGGTTATTTCGGTGACCGTAATCCGCAACCTTTTCTTGCGGAAGCAAAAGCTGCTTTAGCAGGGAAAGATGGAATTTCGCAAATCGAATTGTACAAGCTATTTTGTTTGAACGAAAGTAAACTTCATTGCAAATCGATTCCATGCAAACAAACTCCGCAGAATATTTTTTCTGTTGCTGTCATTTTAGATCAGATTCCTGAATCTAAAATTCTCATTATGGTTCGTGATCCGAGGGAAGTACTTTTGTCACAGAAAAATAAATGGAAGCGACGGGCACTTTCAGGTGGTGAAATTCCATTTTGGGAATCGGTAAGAGCGAGGCTGAATTACCATCCGGTAACCATTAGCAGAATATGGAATGCTTCTTTTAAAGAAAGTTTGAAATATGAAAATCATCCTGCTGTAAAGATAGTTTACTATGAAAAGTTGATTGGAAATCCTGAGCGAATAATTGCTGAGGTGAGTCAATTCTGTGGCATCAATTATTCTTCTGCATTACTCGATATTCCTGTTGTAGGTTCTTCCAATTTTCAGGATGCTGCTAAGGTTCGGGGTGTCGATACCAAAAAGACCGGACAATGGAACAAAGGCGGCTTGAGTGATGAGGAAATTCAGATTTGTGAAGCCATCAATGCAGAGAATATGCGCAAGGCAGGTTATGAACTCTCCGGTAAAAAGGGATCTGATGCTAAAGTATTTATTATCCGTTTGATGATGCCCGTTAAATTGGGGTTAGCTTTATTTTTTAATCTGAAGCGATTAAAGAACATAGGACAGATTCGTAAAAAATTATTTGGTGGCTGATACAGTAAATTACATTTCAAAAAATCCTACACTACCGCCAACCCAGTTTTTATCTTTATTATATTTCACGCCAATCATTTCACCTTTACTGAGTCGTGCCATATTGATAATTAACTGAGGATCTTCATCCTTTTCTTCCCAACTATACAACATTCGTATTTCAGTTTTAACATTCCCATCGGGTGCGGTGAGGACAGGTTCGTAAGTAACTTTACGCTGCAGTATCCAGTTTTCCGGATCTTTGATCTGATCGATGTCTTCTTTTTTAACATGGAAAATCACGCCACTCCCGGAAAAAGAGAAGAGAGGTTTTAAAACATAATTTTCAAGGTCGACTGGAATGGATTTTAATTCGTGCAGAAATTTTGTTTCAGGAACGAATGGATTATTAAGGAATGGCATGGTAAATTTACTGATACGAAAAAACCAGTTTGGATGTCCCGCCCATTCAACATCTACTTCTTCGGTGAGATTAAACTCGCAATGCAGATCGGTACGTTTTTGAAATTCATCGAAAATTACTCTGTTATAAATGCGGTGCACATCAATTCGGCGGCCATCTAATTCATAGTATAAATGTTTGCCTTCCCGTTTTACTTTACTGATGCACACGGGACGTACGCCGGTATTTAAAAAAGTAGCCAGAAAATCGATTCTTGTATTTTGTTTTTCAGGTTCTACTTCGAGAAGAATTACATTTTCCGGGTTGTGACCATTGAGTAATAATTTCTTCATGTGAGCTACATAGCCATTATCATTATGATTGAAAAGATGGCTTACAGATTCGGATATGTTATAAGTTTTTCGGTATGCTTCTGCCAGGAGGTGCTGATAAAAAAAGAGAGAAGGGAAGCCCTGCATTTCGATCAGTTGTGGATCGAGTTGCCAGTTTGAATCGCGGCAAATAGCGAAATCGAATGCAAGCCACATGGATTTATTGGTTTCGCCGGGGACAAAAAGGTTTTGAGGAATTGCCCGGTTAGTAAGTTCCCGAAAACCGGGTTGTTTAATCACATCAATGATGCGGGCGGAGGCATCGGTTAATTTATTTTTCAGAACAGCAGGAACGAATACCGGAGTTTCGGCAATGCGAAACGGAATTTTTTCGCCTGCATACTGGTTTAAATCATGCACCAGACTTTTATATTTTTCATCGGTATAGGCGGCATTAAAGGGATCACGGAGATTCGGAATCATGACGAAACAATTAGTAAATACAAATATAAAAGAAAGTAGCTAAACTGCAACAAATTAAAAAGTAAAATTACGCAGTTTCATCATACTCAGTCTTAAAAAACCCGGTAAAACGGTTGCATAAGTAAGTTGAATTTTATTTTTATCTTTCAGATAATCGAGCATTTCCTCATACTTTTTAAGTCCATGAGTTTCTATTACCTGCTTTTTTTTGTCGCTTCGCTGGAAGTAAAGGTTCATTCCAAAAACATCTGCTTCGGGATGAAATTGAAAGCCGATTACCTCATCTGAAAACCGGATGCCCATGGTTGCTCGTTCATAGGGAACATGCGGGCGATCTTTTTCAATGCACAGCAATCGGGCACCTAATTCCTCCATTCGTGCAGCATCGGGTTGAATAACCTGATAATCGCGGGAATCGACGGCATAAAAAGGTTCGGGTAAATTTACCAGCAGCGCTTCATCATCACCGATTGCAGTTTTATGAACGGGAAAAATTCCGAATGCAGTGGATTTCCGTTTGGTAATTTCAGCCAGTTTAAAATGATTGATCATCATCTGAAAAGAATGGCAGATGAGGAACACATATTTTTTAGTGTTTTCAGGAATTTTATTATGCGCAAAAATGGCATCCATCAGGGAAGTCCATTTCCGGTCCCATTCCTCATCCCCAACCAAAGGATTTCCCGGCCCACCGGATGAGATATAAACATCGTAACTTAAGTCGGGAATTTCATTTTTAGCCCGCACATCAAAAACCTTCCATTCTATAGGAAAAACCTGTTCTTCAACAATTTGCTTGATGCAGCGCATACCCTGATTCGGGTGATTGTTGTATAAATCGAGAATAGCAACTTTAATTGGTTCCACAGAGTGCTTCGGCTACCGGCAATGATATTAAAGCGCAAAATTAAGGTTTTTAGAGTTACCATGCAAGAAGGGAATAGCGGCATGTTAGCAGGGGAAATTGAAAAATAAGTCTGGTACTGAAACTGTGATGGCAAAGTAATAAATGAATGGTGAGATAGCAGCCTGGAGTTGACAAACATCTCAGTTATTGAAGTTGCTATTATTTACAAGCTTTCAGCTTAGGTTATGTTCATTGTGCATGGAATATGGTGTCAGTTGTCTTGAGGCAACATTTGGTATTAAGGCGGGTCAAGGCTTGGGCAGATTTAATACAAGAGGTGATGGGAAGTATAAAGGGTGATATTTAGTTCTCAAACTCCGTTAAGCA
>CAUJFJ010000026.1 GCA_963169675.1 Bacteroidota bacterium | reverse complement strand
ACACATGAAAGCACTAATAAAAGTTTTACTTATTGTCTTAACAATAAGCCTGAATTCAGTAGATTACGCAGTGTCGGCTACAAAAACTTGGTCTGGAAATTCAAACAGCGATTGGAACAATTCGGGTAACTGGGTTGGGGGAATTATCGCCGACTCTAGTGATAACGTTGTAATAAACAGTAACGCTCCAAATAACCTCATTTTAACTCAAAATCAGAAGATCACCAATCTAACAATAAATGGAGATACGTTAGATCTAGGTGGCTTTACTTTTGAAATTACTGGGACTGCCTATTTCAATGGTGGATTGGTAAAAAATGGGTTGTTGAAACCCATCGGTTCTTTGTGTCACTTTGGTGGTGCTACCTTAGATGCAAGAATAGAAGCTACCTGCGGATACTTTCACATGAATTCTGGGGTTTACAAAAAGCCGGTTTTTTTGACTTCTACCGGAGCTGCCACATCAAGTAGTACAAGTGGAAATCACTTTGAAGATAGTTTAACAATCACCAACAATGGGGCTGTCTATTTCAATATGGGATCAAGCGGTGAAGACATTTATGATGGTCCGTTAATTTTGTATAATTATTCCAGCAAAGAAATAAGACTGGCTGCAACTGATACCAGTTTCTTCAATAATTCAATATATGTAAACGACTCTTTGGGTGGTGTGGAATTTGGTGTCAGTGGTGGTGTGAGTATACTTGCCAGTGGCAAAACCATTTCAGTTGGTACATTTAGCAGCAATTATCTGACGCTTAACAAATTTATACAACTCGGTAGCACAGCACAAACATTAACTTTATCTGGTACTGGGGTGGTATCACTAGAAGAGTGTGTTTTTAACGGGAATTTAACCATCAATGCACCAGGAATTCTTACAAAATCCAGTACCTATTATGGCAATACAATATTTAATAGAACTGGTTCTGCAACAAATTTTCACAGCTACGGATCGAATGTCTATGCAGGAAATGTGACTTGGGAAAATGCTGGAAGCAGTGGAAGAATTCGCTTGGCCTCTACTGCTCCGGATACCTATCTGGCTGATGCAACATTCAGTTCTACAGGTGGACAAGATTTGCAAGTGGCATATGTGGGCGATAACACTTTTGCAGGAAACATTACCATTAACAGCAACAAGGTGGTTTTTAACACCAGTACTGGTAAAGTTACCCTCTCCGGAAGCAACGCTCAATCATTGAATGGCAGTTATAACTTTCTATTTGAAAAACTTGCGATAAGTAAAAGTGCAAATCATGTAACCGCAAATACATCTTTGAGTGTGGATGACACCTTATTTTTTGTCAGTGGAAATATCATAACTAACCCTACTAACCATTTGATTATGAAAGCAGGGTCTAAATATGTAGGAGAGTCAAATAGTAGTTTCGTTCAAGGTGCCATTCTTAAAATTGGAAATTCAAGTTTCAAATTCCCATTAGGGGGCAAGGGGGGGCTCCATCCTATAGGGATTACAGCTCCTTCAAATTCATCAGATGCTTTTTTGGCATTGTATGATACAAGTTTAATCACCTCTGGAGAAAAGGACAGCACACTCTTTCAACTGTTAGGATATGGAAGCTGGAATATTAGTCGCACTGTAGGATCATCAAACATAAAAGTTATAGGTTATTGGGAATCAAACAACTCGGTATACTATCCTTCATTAACCAAACTTTGTAAATTTGATGGGACTAAATGGATAAATTTAGGATCTTCTAGCAACACAGGCAATAGGTCAACTGGAACAACTACTACACAAAATAATCTATCATCTTTTGGTGATTTTATATTAGGAATTGAAAGCGGTCTGCCTGCAGCAGAAACATGTGGCAGCGGGGATCCTGTTCCTGAATTATACTTGCCCTTCAATAATGACGCGGCTAACTCCGGAGCAAGCATTGGAAGTCAACATTTTGATTTAAGTTCTTCAGGAGGGGCTACGACTGGTGAAACTATGCCCAATTACGTTAAGGCTATTCATTCTATACCATTCACTGGAACTATGAGTAATTCATATTATTTTGATAGGTGTGTAAATGATATTGCCACCCCATCAAGTATTGTTAGTTCGACAAGTAATAGCACTATCATTAATGATCATAGTGCTTTGGATCTCCCAGGGTACTTTGCAGTTGAAATGCATTTTAAACTAAATAAAAGTGAATTTAGTAATAAACGTCAGATGGATTTTTTTAGATTTTTAATGCCTAATTTACCAAGTGGTGAAACTATACATTCGGCTTTTATTACTGAAAATTCCATTGTATTTAGAACAAATAATGATACTCCAGAACCTTCCAACTTTCCAGAGGATGACTTCGTTGTAATGCTTGATGGCGAAAATCAACTTTCATTATCATATTATCTTGATGAAGACTGGCATCACATTGCCTTTATTCATCGATTTGATGGTACGCAATATGTAAAAGAAATATACATTGATGGAGAATTATATTCAAATCATTTTAGAAAGGAATTGCCTACTACATACCGACTGCAAACACAAGGAATTGGATCATCTACAGGAGGAGCCATAGAAATTTCGGGTATATCCTTATTTGACAGGTACTGTGGAGCAAGAGATAATATTGCATTTTATTTTAACAATGAACTGTGTCCAGACGCAATCGAAAATCACGCAACAGAAATAAACCAATATGTCATATCTACTTCCGCAGGGACCACAAATATTCCAAATACCTCGCCATTGGCAGGGACTTTAAACTTAGAAGACTTTCCATTAGGGTATACTCCTCAGTCGACATTTGCTACTGTTAATAATGATATAATAAGTGTATCCGATATAAATAATTATAATGATCTATACGATGATGTTGAAGAACCTACGGATCAACTGAGAACGTATGCAACTCCAAGATTTAAGCCGGGACATGGATTTCAACCAAATATTAACTGGATGCCATCGGACTATCTTGGCTATCGGGGATTTATGTCATATGGTGGCTCAACTGGTGTAAATGACAATGTCTCAACTAATGATGCAGTAGACCGGGCCGTCGCACTTCAGACACAACTTGCAGAATTTTGGAACTATAGTTTTACCATTTGTGAAAATACCACTGCTTATGAAAGTGGGTCTCCAGAATTGGATTTCAATACTGGTTTTATAAATCAAGCTAATTCCTTTCCTAATGATTCTCCTATTAAATTTTCATTAAAAACTTTTAGATTACAATTACCCACGCTGGCAAACCCCGGAGGGCTTGGATTTAAAGCAGCTGTAGCTTACCAACATTTTTTCAAACCAGAAAATTATTATTTGATGAAATATGATGGCACCACCTTTCCGGATGATGATAATTACCTCAATCGGAATGGTGAAGAAAATAGCTCTGACAAACTTTGGAACCCTGCCGCAGAATTGAATACTTATAATGCTGATGGTAGTTATCAAAGATCCATATTTACAAAATTGTTTGGCTCTGGTGCTAACTCTGGTACACCGCCTATGTTGAAAAATATATATCATATAAGTGAAAATAACGAATATACTCCACAATTTTCAATTGGTTCCTCAGGGCCAGACATCAACATTGATAACAAGTTTAATGCTGCTTGTACATGCGCAACTGCATCTACTGGACATGAATTTATCTCGCTTAAGAAACAAGATCTGGATAATAATTACAGAAATCAATTTTTTGACCCATCAACTTTTAGTCAATTAACGAATGCCATGTATCTAAATTATGCTGTTGACGGTCGAGATGATTATGGACAATATTTTAGATTTAAATATGAAATAATGCGCGAAACTAATTCTGAAATTGGTTCCACTGGTCAATATTTATCAACACCTGATTTCTATCCACTAAATGCATCAAAATGGAATCCCACTGTTGGAGATAGACATGGAATACAATGGATGAATGAGGCTAGAATAGTTGAGTTAGGTGTGGGTATGGAAGACAATAGGTACGCCCCCTACGTGTCTGCAGGTTGGGAGCATTATGAAGAAAAAAATATCAGACCCGCGCAGTGGCTGGGATTATTGAAAGCTGTTGGGATTATGGGAGTTGATTTGTTCCATACAGCATTTTTTAATCTAGGAAAGATAAAGACTCCTGAACCCAATTCAGTAAGTTGGTGGCAACATCCTAAAGGGTTTGTCTGGCAAGCCTCCACACCATCTTATGTCCAAGGCGTATATTCACGTGCTGAAGATTTATTTACGAATGGAGTTTTATTACCAGGGGATGTTAATTTAGTTGTTACTTCGCCATCAAGTGGACTTAGTTACAAATTTAAAGATTCACCAAATTCATTAATTATGGTTCGAGGTGATGATATATCTACCCCAACTAGATTATTGATTACGGGCTCTATTCAACCGATTTCAAATGTTCAGGGCAACGCAGTGGATGACAGATCTGCTTCAATTATTACTCCCTCAATAGGCAATTTAAAATTTGAGATTAGAAGACAGGGAAGTACTTATTTGTATGATCATAATGGCGGTACACCTATATTTTATCAGTTAGATAAGTGGCACGAATCAACTCATCCCGACCACTGGACCAAGGACTTCTATTTTGAAGCAGAATTAATTGATAACAATCCTTCTACATTGGACGTTTTCACAGTTGACTTATCTGGTACTCCAATTACAAATGGGGACTATTCTTTAGGTTATGATACATATGTAACTACAAGCAATGAAGCGCTTGAATACCGCTTTACACCTCGTGACAACACAATTTTAGCCGTCCCACATGATAATAATTATGTTCTATATGTAAGAGCCAAATTGCTTTCGGGAGGTGGCAGTATCGGAGTTCAACTTAATGCAAGTGATAACTCACAAACATTTTCCACAAATTTAGGCTGCCTGAGTGGAACTGATTGGGATTGGTATAGGATTTGCTCTTCAGGAGCCACTTTTGAAAATTTAAATCCAGATATAGAGTTTTCACTTGCACTTACTCCATCAGGATCAAATGTTGCTATTGATGCAATTTACTTAGATGTCGTTAGTGATAATATGCATTTCCCAGTCGATCCAACCGGGACACCAATTGCCTGTACTACAGATCCCATAGGTTCAATTTCAAGCTCTTTATTATGCAGCGGCAATCGGGATTTAACAGCTTCTGGATCGGATTGCAGTACAACCGGTACCACCTATTTATGGAGCACTTCACAAACAACCGCTACCATTACAGATAAAGCACCGGGCACCTACACAGTGACAATTACAGAGTCTGGAATGGCTACGGCTTCTGCAACCATCACTTTTGGAACTACACCAACTTTGACAGTTGTAGCATCTGAACGTCAAAAGGAGTGTACTGGTTCTCCAGGTTCACTCGGACAAGCACAAGTCCTCGTTGAAGGAGGTTCTGCTCCTTACACTTATTTATGGAGTGATGGACTAAGCCAAACAACACCAACAGCTTCAGGATTAACAGCAGGTAATTATACAGTAACTGTTACGGATGCAAATTCATGCACCCAAACTGATTTGATTACTATTGCATCTGTTGCCCCTGATCAAGTTGCTGTCACTTTTTCGACTGCAACAATTAACTTTGCACAAGAAACTCAAATTGATGCGGATGCGGGTTTTGCATCTTATCAATGGTCACCAGAATACTGGATAGACAATCCATATATTGAAGATCCCAAAGTGAGGCCTGAAGCAAATCAAATATATACGGTTACCGCTGTCGATGTAAATGGTTGTTCGAGTGAAGCAACAGTAAACTTAACTGTAACTAGTTCAAATTGTGGAACTTATGCAAGCCCTTTCTCGGTAACTCAGGGGGTTATAACGGGAGGCACATATAATTTGAATAGCAGTTTTAATTTAACCGGCGATTTGACAATCAATAATTTAAAAATTGCCATAGCACCGGGAGTTGAAATTGATACAGATGGTAATACATTGACAATCAACAATTGTGAACTATTTGCTTGTTCTGATATGTGGGGAGGTATATATCAGTTCGATCCAGCAGGAAAGATCATTATAACAAATTCGAACATTAAAGATGCTCAAATGGCTGTTTATGCTGAAAATGGTACTGTACAAGTTAATGGAACCATCTTTAACCATAACTATACTAGTATTCGTTTAAGTAATAATGATTTCACAATTAATTCTCCAGACAATACTTTTTACGGTAACCGATTTAAGAATTCAACGGGTATAATTACCAAAGCCCCTTACACCAATTTGGCTCCTTACCACCACTTTCAATTAGATAATGTTACAAGTGCACAAATTGGAGTATCTTCAGAGGAACCAAACTCTTTTAGCAATGCAATATTTGGAATTTATGCAGAAAATTCAAATGTTTCCATCTATAAGAACAACTTCAGTTTCATTGGAAATCCTTCCGAATTTTCCAGAGAATCACCCGTACTGCCATTTATTTATCCTCTTTCGGCAATAATGGCCAAAAGTGATAATTCCCAAGTTTTCAATATAGAAATTGGCAAAGAAACACCGGATAACACAGATGACAAAAATGTATTTACAAATTGCGAAACTGGAATTTTTATAGAAAAAAACTACAATGCAGAAATTCACAACAATGAATTTGAATCTATCGTTTCCGGCATGCATTTACAAAATATGAATGAAGGAGACATTGATATTAGTGAAAATAATCTTAGTGGATATCTCAGTGGAATAATGATGTACAACATCCGGTTGTATTCAACATTCAATATTTCTGATAATGATTTAAATCGGAATGTTGGATATAATTCGAATTTGGAAGGAAGACAAGGAATTATGGTTTCAAATGGCAATGTACAAAATGTTACCAGCGTGATAGAGAATAACCATATTGAAAATACTCAATTTGGTATAAGACTAAGAAATATCTCTCCTTTTTGGCGACTTACCGCAGGTAATCCGAATTTTGATTTATTGGTACAGAACAATACTATTGAAATGGATATACCCAATGCATTAATTAATGATGACAATCCTCAATACGGTATTTGGATGGAAAACGTAGATAATGCAGAAATATTTGATAATAAAATATTAAGGAGTGTAAGCCCAAATGGCACTGATGTGGAAAATTTAATCGGAATAGCATTAAATGGTTCTAAGGCGAATAAAATCAGAATAAATACTATCTTAAATTTATCTTCAGGGATCAGAATTTTTGATGATTGCCGCTTTACCAGATTGGCATGCAATGAATTAGAAAATTGTTTTCATGGGGTTTATTTGAGTAATAACAGCCCAAACAACCGCATGACGGATCAAGGAATTTGGACAGGAAGTATTGGATCTAGTACTGCCTGGGACAATGAATGGATTAGTAATTTAGGAGATAGAATTGATGGATTGTTAAATTCTTCATTTTCTTTCAACTGGACTTACAGAACTGCAGATCCCAATTTTGAACCTACCAATTCTGTGATAGGAATAAATTCTCCGTATCCGTCCGACCAACCCCATATTGCATAAGACATTTTTATATCAATGAGTTTCCCGGAAAGTTAGCTTAAAAATTTCAGTAATGCAAATTTGTCAAGGCAGCAGTTCCTCCAGACGGTTCACCTTGTAATCAGGAAGGA
>CAUJFJ010000025.1 GCA_963169675.1 Bacteroidota bacterium | reverse complement strand
TTTGATGATGAATTTATAACTGTTTCGAATCCTGCTTCCGGTGAATTCCGCGACAGGGGTAGTCGCTTTCTTAGCTTTATTTATCCCGTAAAACGGGAATCAGAAGTTAAGGAATTGATACAACAAATCAGGAAGAATCATCCTAAAGCAAATCATCATTGTTATGCATTTCGCTTAGGTCCCGGAAAGCAAATATTCCGGTTTTCTGATGATCGTGAGCCGGCCGGTTCTGCCGGAAAGCCAATTTTCGGAGTGATTCAATCGAACGATTTAACAGATGTTTTAATCATTGTTGTCAGGTATTTTGGAGGAACCTTGCTTGGCGTTCCCGGATTGATTCAGGCATATCGTGAAAGTGCAGCTGCCGGAATTAAAAATACCAGTTTAATCACACTGCCTGTTGTTGAACGCTATCAGTTGAATTTCAGCTATGAGGTTATGAATGAGGTGATGACTGTGATAAAAATGAGTAAGGCACAGATTTATCATCAGGAACTTGCAGAAAATTGTATGGTTCAGGTTGAATTGGTTAGAAAAAATGCAGAATTATTTCTTGATAAAATCAAAAACAATCACCTTCTTACAGGTAAATGTGAATTAAAATTGTGTTAATTATGAACTTCTCTCTTTTGCAGAAAATGTGCGCTATTCATGCGCCTTCAGGAAATGAATCGGCTATGACCAGTTTTATTTTGGACTATGTTGAAGCCAATAAAAAGAATTGGAAAACTTTGCCACAAATAATTCATGGTGAAGAATTTCAGGATTGCATCATGTTGGTTTTCGGCTCTCCCCGTACTGCAGTATTTGCTCACATTGACAATATTGGATTTACAGCTCGATATAACAATGAACTAGTAAAAGTTGGTGGCCCCAGATTGGTTTCAGGATATCGGTTAACAGGCACTGATTCTTCAGGCAAAATTGAATGTCAGATCGAAGTTGATGAAGAAGATAAAACTATAAAGGCAATTTATGAGCGTGAAATTGAACCCGGTACAGATTTGAGTTTTGCATCTGATTTTCGTGAAGATGAAAATTATGTACAATCGTGTTACCTCGACAACAGGCTGGGTGTTTTTGCTGCATTAAATCTTGCAGAAACACTTGAAAATGGAGTCATAGTTTTCAGCTGCTGGGAAGAACATGGTGGCGGCACTGCCGGTTATTTGGCAGGATATTTATACCGCAATTTTAAAATCAGACAGGCCCTGATTAGTGACATCACCTGGATTACAGAAAGAGTTGTGCATGGCAAAGGTGCTGTTGTTTCGATGCGAGATTCTGGAATTCCACGCAGAACTTATGTAAACAGAATCAGAAAAATTCTGGATGATGCCAAAATTCCGTATCAGATTGAAGTTGAATCTTCCGGAGGAAGTGATGGAAATGATATTCAGAAATCACCCTTTCCAATTGACTGGTGCTTTATTGGAGCAGCAGAAGATTTTGTACATACCCCAGATGAAAAAGTGCATAAGGCTGATATTCAAAGTATGATTCAAATTTATCAATCACTTATGAAATCACTTTGATCAGAAAAAACTTTTTAATTTTTCCAGAATATAATCGGGTGCTGCAACCGGTCTCCCATTTTGTGTATTGACGAATACTAAAGTGGTACTTGCCTGATTCAGCAGTACATCGTGCTGATTATAAATTTCATAATTAAATTTTATTCTCGCACCGGGTAATTCGTTGATTGTAGTCTTAACAGTCAATAAGTCGTCGTAAAATCCCGGCTTGATATATTTAATTTGAAAATCGAGTACGGGTAACGCAATACCATTGTCCTCCATTGTTTTATAACTGATACCCAATTCCCGCAGCGCTTCTACCCTGCCCACTTCAAAATAAGTTGCATAATTTCCATAGTAAACATATCCCATACGATCGGTTTCACCATAGCGGACTCTGATTTTAGTAATCGATTGAAACATGGTAAATAGTTAATGATGAACTAATTATTTTTTTTCCTGAAACGACAAAAGTAACAATACAATGTTTAATATTGTATGCATTGATAAGTCACACCGATTCTGATTCATGAAATACACAGGTTTTCTTTTGTTGGCATTTAGTATCTGTTGCATTGCCTGCAGCACTGTAAAACCTTATGCCTATGAATCAAAAGGATTTTTAACACCCGGCAATTCAGGTTTAGTAGAAGAAGATTCAGTCCTGATTAGAGAAATTGATCCTTACAAATCAAAAATGCTGGAAATTATGAGCGAAATTTTGGCAGTTTCTGCTCAGCCAATGGAAAAAGGACAACCTGAAAGTTTGCTGGGAAATTTTGTAGCCGATGCCTGTTTTGACAGAGCCAATCTGACAATATCGGAACAAGGTAAACTTAAAGCTGATTTCTGTGTATTAAATAATGGTGGTTTGCGAAGTGCACTTCCTCAAGGAAATATTACGCTGAAAAATTGTTTTGAATTAATGCCTTTTGAGAATGAACTGGTAATGCTCACTTTATCAGCAGAATCAACACAAGAATTACTGAATTATATTGCTGCTAAAGGAGGAGTTCCTGTCTCCAATTTGCAAATGAAAATTAACGGATCTACTGCTGAATCAGTTCTTATAGATGGGAAACCAGTCGATTATAAAAAGAACTATTTAGTTCTAACATCTGACTATCTGGCAAATGGAGGCGATGACATGAAAATGTTTCAAAACCCGGTAGCCATTGAAAAAACAGGATTGAAAGTCAGAGATGCCATTGTAGAACATCTTCGAAATTTACCCAAACAACCCTTAACAGCTAAAACTGATGGCAGAATTTCCAGATAATAACAGACGGGAGTTCCTGAAGCAATTATCAGGAGGTTTGCTGGTTACGGGGCTTACAGGGCTACCGGACTGGACGAAAGCAGCGAAAAATGAAGTAAAACTCACCATTCTTCATACCAATGACGTTCATAGTCATGTTGATCCATTCGATTCCAATCATCCAAAGTATGCTGGTCAAGGTGGAGTGGCACGACGAGCAGCTATCATAAAACGGATTCGCCAACAGGAGAAAAATGTACTTCTTTTTGATGCTGGTGATATGTTCCAGGGCACTCCATACTTTAATCTGTATGGTGGTGAATTGGAACTCAAGCTGATGTCGAAATTAGGTTATGATGCAGCAACCATTGGAAATCATGATTTTGATAACGGAATTGATGGATTATCAACGCAGTTAAAGCATGCGGGATTCCCTTTGATAAATTGCAATTACGACTTCGCAGAAACTTCAATGGAAGGCAAATCAGTGCCTTATAAAATATTCGAAAAACAAGGCATCCGAATTGGAGTGATTGGTGTTGGAATTGAACTGAATGGTTTAGTCGATTCCCGATTAATCGGAAAAACAAAATATCTGGATCCAATGCCTCAGATATTGAAAATTTCTTCGTACCTTAAAAACCGGAAAAAGTGCTCGCTGGTAGTTTGCTTGTCTCATCTGGGTCACCAATATAAAAATGATAAAATTTCAGATATGATAGTAGCGGAAAAATCAGAAAATATCGACCTCATCATAGGTGGCCATACCCATACCTTTCTGGATGAACCGGTTAAAATCAGAAATAAAAATGGAAAACAGGTTCTTGTTACCCAGGCCGGCTGGGCCGGTTTGCGACTCGGTCGCATTGATTTTTACTTCAATCCGATAAGTGGTGAAAATCACACAACTACAACCACAATGATAGAAATGAAAAAATCAAGTGAAAATTAATTTTTTTTTTATTTTTTTTTACCCAAAATTTGCGTATTAATTTAGTCCATATCAGTGCCCCTCGTTTTATTTTGTTAATAACCATCAATAGAGAAAGCCAGCAATAAAGTATGCAAAAGTCACTAGAACAAGTTTGGGACAACTGTCTTCAACTGATCAAAGACAATGTCAGTCCTCAGAACTATAAGACCTGGTTCGAACCTATTAAACCAATTAAGCTCGATAATAAAGTTTTAACCATCGAAGTTCCCAGTCAGTTTGTATACGAATGGCTTGAAGAGCATTATCTGGATCTTTTGAGAAAAACTATTCGTCATGAACTTGGTGCTCAGGGTCGTCTGGAGTATTCCATTGTGATGGAAAACGCTTTCAACAATTCAAAGCCATACACGGTAAAGTTCCCGGCTAAAAATAATAATTCACTGAAGAACCCTTCAGTGACTATGCCTCTCGATATCAGTTCGACTATCAGAAATCCGTTTATTATTCCCGGATTGAAAAAACTGGATGTCGATTCTCAACTTAATCCCTCTTATTCCTTCGAAAACTTAATTGAAGGTGATTGCAACCGTCTCGCCCGCTCTGCTGGTTTTGCTGTTGCCGGTAAACCAGGTGGAACATCTTTTAATCCATTATTGATTTATGGTGGCGTAGGTCTTGGTAAAACTCACCTCGCCCATGCTATTGGTATCGAAATCAAAAATAGCTTCCCTAATAAAACGGTTCTTTACGTTCCCTCCGATCGCTTTATGCATCAGTTTGTGGATTCCGTGAAGAATAACTCCCAAAACGACTTTATCCATTTTTATCAGATGATCGACGTGTTGATCATCGATGATATTCAGTTCCTTGCAGGAAAAGAACGCACACAAGACGTTTTCTTCCATATTTTCAATCACCTGCATCAAAACAACAAACAAATCATCCTGACCTCTGACAAGCCTCCTGTGGACTTACAGGGAATGGAGCAAAGGTTGTTGAGCAGATTCAAATGGGGACTATCGGCTGATCTTCAGATTCCTGATCTGGAAACCAGAATTGCCATCCTGAAAAAGAAAATGTATGTCGACGGGATTGAACTTCCCAATGAAATAACGGAATATGTTGCCATGAGCATCACCAATAACGTGCGTGAACTCGAAGGTGCCCTTATTTCTATTATTGCCCAGTCGTCATTGAATAAGAAACCAATTACGCTTGAATTGGCAAAACAAATGATCGATAAGTTCGTGAAGAATACCGTTCATGAAATTTCTATCGATTATATCCAAAAAGTAGTTTGTGATTATTTTGATCTTCCTCTAGAAGTTCTTAAATCCAAAACCCGTAAAAGAGAAGTGGTACAGGCCCGTCAGCTGGCTATGTATTTTTCAAAAAGTATGACCAAATCGTCACTCTCCAACATCGGAATTCATTGTGGTGGAAAAGACCACGCTACCGTTTTGCATGCCTGCCGCACGGTGAACAATCTGATGGAAACAGATAAGAAATTCAAAACCTATGTTTCTGATATTCAGAAGCGAATTCAGGTTCACGATAAATAACATCAAATGCTATTCTGAAAAGTGAGTTGTTGATTCAGCTCACTTTTCTTATTTTATTAAAAACTATCGCCTGTTATGAAATTTTTAATGGTTTGTTTGGGAAATATTTGCAGATCTCCTATTGCCGAAGGTATTATGAAAGCCAAACTCGCTGCTGCTAACATCCAGGGAAAGGTTGATTCGGCAGGTGTTCTTTCTTACCACTCGGGAGAAGCACCCGACAAAAGAGCAATAAGTGTTGCAGGAAAGTACCAGGTAGATATCTCCGGACAGGTCGCACGTCAGTTCCGCAAAAGCGATTTTGTTGATTTCGATGTGATTTTGGTTATGGACCGCTCCGTGTATGCTGAAATCGCAGCTCTTGCACAAACCGATAATGAAAGGAATAAAGTGAGATTGTTCCTTGAATTTGCAGGTATTAACGAGATTACCGAAGTCCCTGATCCTTATTATGGAGGTCAGGAAGGCTTTGAAATGGTTTATAATATGTTGGATGAAGGGTGTAACCGGATTCTCTTTAATTTATCGAAATAAAGCCATTTAATGCAGCAAAAGCCGGGTCGCCTGTTTCTGATACCAGTACCTATTGGGGAAACTACTCCCGAACAGGTTATTCCTGCTGGAACCTTGTCTGCTATCAGGCATCTAAAGGTAATAATTGCTGAAAATGCCAAAACTGCAAGAGCCTTTCTAAAACAATTTACCATGGATTCCACACTTCAGGAGATTGAAGTGCTTCAAATGGATAAGCATGGTGCTGTTTACGACTTCAACTATTATTTCGAAAAATTGAGAGCGGGTTCCGATACAGGACTCATGAGTGAAGCCGGTATGCCTGCCGTTGCAGATCCTGGTGCTGAGTTTGTAAAACAAGCACACCTGGAAGGTATTCAGGTGGTGCCATTAACAGGTCCTTCTTCCATTTTACTGGCATTGGCAGCCTCCGGATTAAATGGTCAGGGTTTTGCCTTTCATGGATACCTTCCAAAAGATCAGCAGGAGCGAATCGCCACTATCAAAACGTTGGAGAGAAATGCCGCAAAATGGAATCAAACACAGATTTTTATTGAAACACCTTACAGGAATCAGGCATTGCTGAATGATTTGATTAATTCCTGCTCCGGTAGCACCCGATTGTGTGTTGCCTGCAACATTACCGCAACTGACGAAATCATCAGAACCATGCCTGTTCATGAATGGAGAAATCATAAGATTGATCTCCACAAAAAACCGGCTATTTTTCTGATGCTTTAATACGCAGTTTTTACTCTGCGGAAACCAATTCTACATCGAAAATTAATGTTGCTGACGGAGGAATAACCGGTGGGTATCCTTGTGCACCATAACCTAACTCATGGGGAATGATCAAACGTGCTCTGGAACCGGCTTTCAAAAGCATGATTCCTTCATCCCATCCTTGAATTACTTGTCCTTTGCCTATGGCAAATGAGATAGGTTGTCCACGATCCACCGAAGAGTCAAATTTGGAACCGTCGGTTAAATAACCAGTATAATGAACAGAAACTGATTTTCCCGGAGTAGGTTTTGCACCTGTTCCTTCATGAAGCATAATGTATTTTAATCCAGATGCCGTAGTTATAGTATCGCCAGATACATCAGTAACCGGGGTAGTTGTATTGTTAGTTTCGGGAGTTGTTGTTTCTTCCATGGTAGTAGTGTTTTCAGCTGTTTCGGTAACGCTTTCAGATTTCGGTGAGCATGCTGAAAGCGCAGTAGCTACCACAATTGCTGCAATAAATTCTTTTTTCATATGGTAAATATTAAAGACCTTTTCTAGTTAGTACCTTTTGCAATATCTATGATTTCTACGTCAAAAACCAGGGTTGAATATCCCGGAATCTTGCCATAATCAGTAGCTCCATATCCCAAATCAGATGGAATCACCATTCGGACAACAGCTCCTTTCCTGAAATATGGAATGCATTCTTCCCATCCCGGTATCACCTCATTTTTTCCCGCAACGAAACGGAAAGGCTGATCGCGGTTTTCTGCTTTATCGAACACTATCCCATTCAGCATCCTGCCTGTAAATAAAGCCGAAATGGTGTCTCCCTTCAATGGAGCATCACCGGTACCTTCTTTGGTTGTGAGCACATAAACTCCATTTTCGGTTGGCATCACATCCATGTTATTTTTGGTCAGAAAAGTTTCAATTTTTGCAAATTCGGCTTTTCTTGATTCAATATCCTTCACTCTTTCCAATGAATCATAAACAGACCGGTTCATAAATGATTTCATTTTTACACGAAAGTGCAATTGATCACCCTTTTTCAAATATGAAGGCAATTGTCCATGGAATGTTTTTTCAAAAACAGAGTCCGCACTAACTTTAAACAATGCACTATCTCCGGGTCCCATCATTGCAAAACCCTCTTCCACTCCACCGGTAAATGTGGGAGCAACCAGCACAACTTTGAAGGAGTCGCTTTGCAATCCTGAATCAAAAAGCAGCGAATCGCCAGGTGTGTAATAGGCAATGTGCAAAATCATTATATCATCGAGAGCAGGTTTGACACTGCTTTTAGATGTAACAAACTTGTATTTTAATCCCGTCTTTGTAGTAGAATAACCTTCCTTATCCTTGTCACATCCGGCAACTAAAACAGCTATGAAAATAAAGAGAAATATAAAATTTTTCATGGTCGGGTTACAGAAACACTTAATAATTCAGCATCGATAACCAATGCCTCATAATATTTAATTTTATCTCCATCACCGGTGAGGCCATAAGCAAGATGCGAAGGCAGAATGAATATAGCTTTATCACCTTGTTTCATCAATTTCACGCCTTCCTGAAGTCCGGAAGCTATCTCAGATTTGCCAACCTGAAAGCTGATTGCTCCGGTTGAATCTGAGCTGTAAATTTGTTTGCCATCAAGCAGGGAAACATTGTAATTCATCTTAACAAAATAGTCGTTTTGGACAGCTACGGTGCCGGTTCCATTCTGGTAAATAAAATACCTTAGTCCGGTTGCAGTGGTAGTAACTTTGTAGTTCCGGCGACTAACGTAACTGTCGATATCGGCCGACTCGTCACGCATAATGTTTTTGTGAGTTTGAATGAGGTCTTCTTTTTGAGTTTCGATAAGTTCACCATTCTGAGTTTTGGTTTCCTGCCGAGCCGATTTTTCACCCGAAGATTTACATGCAGGAATGAGCATTAATCCGGCATTACTCAGGATGGTAATAAAGACTACAAAACGAAATAATTTTCCACTCATTTTTAGGATATTAATTGCTGCCTTTACTTAATTGTGGTTAGTTGGTTCAGGATTTAATTCCTGTTTTAAATCGGGCAATAATGCCAGAAAACGGGAAACTGTAGCTTCCAGTGATTCTGTAGAACGTCCGCCGGCTGCATTTCGGTGTCCACCACCAGAAAAATGCGCTGCAGCCAGTTCTTTAACCGAGAAATTATCTTTGGAGCGGAACGATATTTTAATCAGATGATCACGTTCACAAAAGAAAACTGCCATTCTGATTCCTTTTATTCCTAATGCATAATTAACTATACCTTCGGTATCTCCGGACTGATGATTAAATGCCTTTAATTCTTCTTTGGTAACAGAAATATAGGCTGTTTTATACTGTGGCAAAACAACCAGCTTATCTTTGATGCAATGGCCCAGAAAACGCGTTCGTTCTAATGAGAAATTATCGTAAATCTGTTCATGGATCATGTAGTTTTCAGCCCCAGCCTGCATGAGTGCAGCAACTACCATGTGAGTGTCGGCTGTCATTGACGCAAACCGGAATGAACCTGTATCGGTCATAATGCCGGTATAAAGACAGGTAGCAATGTCTTTGGTAATGGCTTCCTTCCCTCCCAATTCACTGATAAAATAAAACATCAGTTCGCAGGTTGCACAGCTTTTAGGGAATGAAAATTCGAATTCGCAGAAATGTTCCGGATCGAGATGATGATCGAGTAAAACTTTGACTGCCTTCGATTGAATCACAGCATCCGCAAACTTTTCCATTCTGCCGGGTGCATTAAAATCGAGGCAAAAAATGATATCTGCAGCTTCTGCAACCAGCTTTGCCTGACCACCGGCATGGTCAAAATCGATTACTTTTGAATGTCCGGGTAACCAATAGAGGAAATCAGGATAATCGCTCGGAGTAACTACCTGAACCTGATGATTACCTGCTATCAGATAATGATACAATGCAAGTGATGATCCCATCGCATCCCCATCAGGCTTGTGATGAGTGGTGATTACAATTTTCCTGGGCTCAGACAATAGTTGTCTGAGTGCTTGAATGGAACTGCTGTCAAAAGAAGGAATCATTTTTTGTTGAAGAGGTGCAAAAGTAATAATAACATTGATATTTAATGGTTAAGCGAAATATTTATTAACAAAATGGCACTTTTTGCCTTGTTTCAGGAATCTCAAAAACCTTTAAAAGGTGTGATAATTACCTTGTTGTAACGGAATTCGCCGGATGGAATCTTTTTTGAAATTGGATACAGTTTCAAGTTGCAGTATTTCAAATTAATACTACCTTTGCACTCCGAAAATTAACTGTTTAAAACCTATACAAGTGATTACTAACAGAACCTTTACAATGATTAAGCCCGATGGTGTTCAAAACGGACACATGGGTGCAATACTCGACAAAATTATAAAAGCTGGTTTTAAAATTGTTGCGATGAAATATACGCAACTGACACCTGAAACTGCTGGTCAATTTTATGCCATTCATAAAGAACGTCCATTCTACAAAGACCTGGTTTCTTACATGTCATCAGGACCTATTGTAGCTGCTATTCTTGAAAAAGATAATGCAGTAGAAGATTTCAGAACCTTAATTGGTGCAACTGATCCTACCAAAGCTGCTCCCGGAACTATCCGTCAACTATTTGCCAAATCAATTGAAGCAAATGCAGTTCATGGTTCCGACAGCAATGAAAATGCTGCTATTGAAGGAGATTTTTACTTCTCTAAACTGGAGCGTTTCTAAAAGAAATTGTTTTGCATGTATAATTTCAAAGCCATCCCTCGGGATGGCTTTTTTTTAGTCTGTTATCAGCTAACTGATCACTACCTTGGTCAGAAAGGGACCTCCCAGTTCTTTGTTCATCAGCTCGCAAATCTGATCCTTTCGAAAGGTAAGCTCCTCCCTGAGAGCTGCGGAGGAAACTTTGATTACCAGTGTTCCATTATTCACTGACAAATGATCGGTTCTGTTGGAAATGGCATTTCCCATCACATCTTCCCAGGTTCGGCGAATTTTGACTTCGTTCAGTCGATCCCGCAACCTGTAAGTGTCAATTAATTGTTCAATGACCTCTTTGAGGCTATTCTCGTTACTTTTTCTCATTGAACGGATTGGTTTTCGGAATGTGTGATTACTCCATTTTCCACATCAAACAACTTACATGGAATATGCATGGATTCAAAAATTGCTGCTACCCTTTCTTTGTGGGTGTCAGTGATGAAAATTTGTCCTGATTCTCCTTTGGTGATCAATTCCATCAGGCGGCTCACCCTACCCTGATCCAGCTTATCGAAAATATCATCCAGCAAGATTATCGGTCGCTGAAATCCTAAATCACACAGGTAGTTAAAATGGGCCAGTTTGAGAGCAATAACAAGCGATTTTTGCTGACCCTGCGATGCAAATTTCCGGGCCGGAAACCCGTTTAAGGTCACGGTAAGATCATCTTTGTGTGTTCCTGATGATGTGTATTGAAGATCCAGATCACGACTCCTGTTTTGCAGGAGAATTTCTGATAAAGTTTTTTCGTGTAATGGTGATTCATAGGTGACCCCGGCAGACTGACTATTACCTGAAATGGCATCGAATAGGGTATTGAAAAGAGGTTCAAATCCTTGAATGAATTCCTTCCGCTTTTCAAATATTTTCTGGCCATAATGAGCAAGCTGATCATCCCATACTGAAATGGCACTCCAATCGGCAAACCCACGGGAATTGGCTTGTTTAAGTAAAGAATTTCGCTGGCTGATAACCTGATTGTATCGAATCAGATTATCGAGGTAAATATGGTCTGATTGAGATATAATTCCATCTATAAAACGACGCCGGATCTCGCTTCCTTCTGTAATAAGTTCCTGGTCGGTTGGGGCAATCATTACCACCGGAAATGTTCCAATATGATTGCTAAGTTTTTCGTATTCCTTCTGATTACGTTTGAAGACTTTCTTCTGACCCTGTCTGATAGCACACAAAACCGACTCCTGTTCCCCATTCAAATCAAATTCACCCTGAATCATAAGCATAGCTTCATGGTGCCGGATGTTTTGATTGTCAGTTGCACTGAAATAGCTCTTGGTCATCGACAAATAGTGAATAGCATCCAGCAAATTGGTTTTACCGGAGCCGTTAGTGCCTGTAAAACAGTTAACTGCAGGACTGAACGATAATGATGCTTCCGCATAATTTCTGAAATTTATAAGCTGCAGTTTTTTCAGGAATAACATGTTGCAAAGTTAACGGAATTAGGCCCTCTTCAGGGGAGTTTTTTCAGGTCACCTTCGTAGCGATTTGGCATTTACATTTACAATCTTATAATTCTGATTACTAGTAGCTTAAGGAATCAGTAACAGAAATGTGTGGATAACTTTTAACCTAAATGGGGTGCACCTCTGCTTTTTTCTTAATTTTGTGACAATTGGAGGGCTAAAAATCCACCACTGCCTATGGAAGAAGATGATGATGATTTGGATAATCAGGATGAACTTAATGAGAAGATTGAGCTCTCTGTAAGCAGGTTCGAAGAGATGATCCGGAAACAGGATCGTTATTTTTTTGATGTTGATGCTCTTATCCGCATAATAGATTTTTACATTGACAAAGGGGAATACCAGAAAGCACTGGAAGTGGCTAAATATGCCTTTTCCCTCCACCCAAACTCTGTGAATTTCCTGATGAAGCAAGCACATTTATTTGCTATCACTGGTCAGGATCAGCGTGCACTGGAAACACTCGACAGAGTTGAACGCATCAGTCCCTATGATCTTGATTTGCATCTGATTCGGGGAAATATTTACAATACCATCGGGCAGTATTCATCGGCCCTGGAATGTTTTAAGAAAGCTTTACCACTGGTTGATATGAAGGATGAGATTTATTTCAGTATGGCTATTACTTACCAGAATATGCTGAACTATCCCAAAGCAATTGAGTATTTTAAAATGGCTGTGCAACAAAATCCAACCTATGAATTGGCAATGGAAGAGTTAGCAGCTTGTTTGGGAATAACCGGTAAACTTCAGGAAGGTATTGCTTATTTCAAGCAATTAATTGATAAAGATCCCTACTCTTATGCCGCCTGGTATAATCTTGGTGATATTAATTGCCGCCTGGGAAATTATGAAGAAGCATTGCATGCATTCGATTATTGCATTCTGATTAAAGAAGACTATGCCCCTGCCTACCTGGATCAGGCTCAGGTACTGGCTATGTTAGGCCATTATGAAGATGCGATTCAGAAATATAAGCAGACGTTTGAATATTATAAACCGGATGCCATTACGTATTTTAACATTGCCGAATGTTATGAGAAGTTAGGGCAAATGGATGAAGCCAGAACTTATTACAAGAAGGCAGTGAAAATTTTGCCGGATATGGCGCAGGCCTGGTTTGGAATTGCAATTACCCTCGAATCAGAGGAACGTTGGTATGAAGCCATTCACTATGTAAGAAAGGCCATTGAGAAAGATGAACACAATGGAGAATACTGGCTCTTGCTTGGCGATTGCGAATTCAATCTGAATAATATCACCGAAGCCGGTGAATGTTATATCAAAGTAGTTGAAGATGATCCGGGATTGATTGATGGATGGCTTTCATTTGCTCATTTCCTGACTGAAACCGGAAAACAGGATGAAGCAGTAGAAATTACAGAAAAGGGTCTTACTTATCATCCGGAATGTGCCGAATTATATTATCGCCAGACAGCTAATTTATACAGTGCCGGTGCGCTTCAGGAAGCCTATGAAATGCTTGAAGTTGCCCTGTTAAAAGATATCGATTCCAGTCAGGTCCTCTTTGAAATGCTTCCTGCACTTCAAAATGATCAGGTCCTGCTGAAAATCATTGCGAATAAAAGAAAAAATCTATGAATTTTCCGTTGAGTTATTTGCCTGAAAGAAGTGCGAAACCACGTCAGTCAGGAGTTACTATGGTTATGGATAAAGGCTTGAGTCTGAGGGAAACTGAAGATTTTATTGATGGTAACGGAGCCTTTACCGATATTGTTAAATTCGGCTTCGGAAGCGCCCTTATTACACCCAGACTGAAAGAAAAAATTGAGCTCTATAAAAGTGCGGGTATCCCGGTATATTTTGGAGGTACTCTGCTGGAAGCATTTATCGTCAGGAATGAAGTTGATAATTACCTGAAGTTAATCGACAAATATAAGATTGAGCATGCTGAAATTTCGGATGGCTCCATTGTGCTCGATC